>NZ_MDJR01000007.1 GCF_001730685.1 Caloranaerobacter ferrireducens
AGCAGGTGTTGTTACTGAAATTATTGAATAATAAATAGAAGATATTAAAAGAAGGGGCGACCCTTCTTTTAATATCTAAAAAAATATGTGAAAATCCAAAAAAAATCTTAATTAGGGCTTGAGTTTTCTTTGAAATTAATATAAAATGATATAGTGTGCAATTGACATGCGATGAGGCAAAAGGTTGCTTAATTTTTAAGGGAATTTTTGCCGAGAATGTCCGATTTAAAATCGGGCGACTGGTATTACCTTGTCACTGGACCGGTTGATAAAAAAAATATACAAAACACCCGGTTAAGTGTATAGGTGATTCCACGTCGCATGTGTAAAATATAACATGCGATAGAAGGAGGGAATTTTATGTCAAAAAACAATGGTAAGGGAAAACAAAAAATAAGAATCAGACTTAAAGCATATGATCATGAGATTCTTGACTCATCAGCTCGTAAGATTGTAGAAACAGCTAAGAGAACAGGAGCAACAGTATCAGGTCCTGTGCCTCTACCAACAGAAAGACAAGTTATAACAATCTTAAGAGCAGTTCACAAGTATAAGGATTCAAGAGAACAGTTCGAACAAAGAACTCACAAGAGATTAATTGATATTACAAACCCTTCACCAAAGACTGTAGATGCGTTAATGAGACTTAACTTGCCTGCAGGCGTTGACATTGAAATTAAATTATAATTCTTAGCATGATTGCACGTTATGTGTAATCCGCTGTAAGATTATAGGAGGTGTAGATATGAAAGCTATATTAGGAAGAAAGATTGGTATGACTCAAGTTTTCACAGAGGACGGATTAGTTATACCTGTAACAGTAATTGAAGCTGGACCAGTTAAGGTTGTACAAAAAAAGACTGTTGAGAAAGATGGATACAACGCAATACAAGTTGGTTTCAGTGATATAAAAGAAAAGAAAGTTAACAAACCACTTAAAGGACATTTTGATAAAGCAGGAGTAGAATACAAGAGATATTTAAGAGAGTTTAGAGTTGAAAATGCAGACGAATATGAAGTAGGACAAGAAATTAAAGCAGATGTTTTCAGTGCAGGAGACAAAGTAGATGTAACAGGAATTTCAAAAGGTAAGGGATTCCAAGGTGTTATCAAAAGACATAATCAATCAAGAGGACCAGAGAGCCACGGTTCAAAATATCATAGAGCTGTAGGTTCACTAGGTGCATCTTCATTCCCATCAAGAGTATTTAAGACTAAGAAACTTCCAGGACATATGGGACATGAAAGAGTGACAGTTCAAAATCTTGAAGTTGTTAAAGTAGATGCAGAGAAGAACTTAATCCTTATAAAAGGAGCAGTTCCAGGACCTAAAGGTGGATTATTAACAATAAAACAGAGTGTTAAAGCTTAAGAAAGTTACTTTTTATAGAAGGGAGGACATAAAATGCCAAAGGTAGCTTTATATAATGTATCTGGACAACAAATTGGTGATATAGAGTTAAGTGATAGCGTATTTGGTGTTGAAATTAATGAACACGTATTATATGAAGCTGTAAAGAATCATCTTGCTAATAGAAGACAAGGTACTCAATCAGCTAAAACTAGATCAGAGGTGAGAGGTGGCGGAAGAAAGCCTTGGAGACAAAAAGGAACAGGTAGAGCACGCCATGGAAGTATAAGATCACCTATCTGGAAAGGTGGCGGAGTTGTATTTGCGCCAAAACCAAGAGATTACAGTTACAAATTACCAAAGAAAATCAAGAGACTTGCTATGAAATCAGCATTAAGCTCAAAAGTAGTAAATGGAGAAATAATAGTATTAGATGAACTAAAAATGGATAGACCTAAAACTAAAGATATGGTATCAATCTTAAACAACTTAAATTCAAATAAAAAAGCTCTTATAGTAATGAGCGAAAAAGATGAAAATGTAGTAAAATCAGCAAGAAACATACAAGGTGTATCAACTACACTTGTAAATACATTAAATGTTTACGATATATTAAACTGCGATTCTTTCATAATAACTAAGGATGCGGTTCGAAAAGTGGAGGAGGTGTATGCATAATGCGTAGCCCACACGATATTATAATAAAACCTATTATTACAGAGCAAAGTATGAATGATATGTCAGAAGGAAAATACACCTTTGTAGTAGATAAAAGGGCTAATAAAACTGAAATCAAAAACGCAATTGAACAAATATTTGGAGTTAAAGTTAAAAAAGTTAACACAATGAATATGAAAGGTAAAGTAAAAAGAATGGGTATCCATGTAGGTAGAAGACCAAATTGGAAGAAGGCTATTGTTACTTTAACTTCAGATAGTAAAGGTATAGAGTTCTTCGAAGGTATGATTTAGCGGTAGAATTAGTTAGAAGGAGGGAACGGAAATGGGTATAAAGAGTTTTAAGCCTACTTCACCAGCTAGAAGACAGATGACTGTTTCCACTTTTGAAGAGATTACAAAAAAAGAGCCGGAAAAATCATTAACAGTATCTTTAAACAAAAAAGCTGGAAGAAATGCTCATGGTAGAATAACAGTTCGTCATAGAGGTGGCGGAGCTAAGAGAAAATATAGAATTATAGATTTTAAAAGAAATAAAGATGGAATTCCAGGAAAAGTTGCTGCTATAGAATACGATCCAAACAGAACTGCAAATATAGCACTTATTAATTACGCAGATGGTGAAAAAAGATATATTATAGCTCCATACAAATTAAAAGTTGGAGATATTATTGAATCAGGAGAAAATGTTGATATTAAAATAGGTAATGCATTACCTTTAAGAAATATACCAGTTGGTACTACAATTCACAACATAGAATTAAAGCCTGGCAAAGGTGCACAATTAGTTAGATCAGCTGGTAACTCAGCACAACTTATGGCTAAAGAAGGTGACTACGCTTTAGTTAAACTTCCTTCTGGGGAAGTAAGAATGATAAGATTAGAGTGTAGAGCAACAATAGGTCAAGTTGGAAACATAGATCATGAAAATATCACTATAGGTAAAGCTGGTAGAAAGAGACATATGGGTATAAGACCTACAGTTAGAGGTAGTGTTATGAATCCTAACGATCACCCACATGGTGGTGGTGAAGGTAGAGCACCAATCGGTAGACCGACACCTGTTACTCCATGGGGTAAACCAACTCTTGGATACAAAACTCGTAAGAAGAATAAACCATCAGATAAATTTATTGTTAGAAGAAGAAAGAAATAATGTAGTTTTATATAAACTAAGATGCGTCGGTTAAAAATAATGTGGCTTTGAAAGGAGGATCATAGATGGGTAGATCACTAAAAAAGGGTCCTTATTGTGATCCTAAGTTATTAAAGAAGATAGAAGAAATGAACAAAAAGAATGAAAAGAAAGTTATAAAAACTTGGTCACGTCGTTCAACTATTTTCCCACAAATGGTTGGTCACACTTTAGCTGTTCATGATGGTAGAAAGCATGTGCCAGTTTATATAACTGAAGATATGGTTGGTCACAAATTAGGAGAATTTGCTCCAACAAGAACTTATAGAGGTCATGCAGATACAGAAAAAACAACTAAAGTTAGATAGATAATAGATAGATAAAGGAGGGAATTCAGGTGGAAGCTAGAGCTATCGCTAAATATGTTCGTATTTCACCCAGGAAAGTTCAGATAGTAGCAAATTTAATAAGGGGCAAAAATGTTAATGAAGCTCTTGCTATTTTAAAGTTTACTCCTAAAAAATCAGCTAGATTATTAGAAAAAGTTGTTAAGTCAGCCCTTGCTAATGCTGAAAACAACTTTGATATGGATAGAGACAATCTTTATGTAGCTGAGGTTTATGCAAATCAAGGTCCTACATTAAAAAGATGGAGACCGAGAGCACAAGGTAGAGCATATCCGATTCTAAAGAGAACTAGTCATATAGGAGTAGTGCTTAAGGAAAGAGAATAGATAAGGAGGGACTGAAATGGGTCAGAAAGTAAATCCACATGGACTTAGAGTTGGTATTATAAAGGATTGGGACTCTAGATGGTATGCTGGAAAGAAAGAATTTGCGGATTTTCTAGTAGAAGATTATAATATACGTAAATTTTTAAAACAAAAATTATATATAGCTGGTATTTCAAAAATAGAGATTGAAAGAGCGGCTAATAGAGTAAGAGTAACTATAAATACTGCTAAACCAGGAATGGTTATTGGTAAAGGTGGTCAAGGAGTAGAAGAGTTAAGAAGACAATTAGAGAAATTAACTAAGAAAAAAGTTATAGTAAACGTTGAAGAAGTTAAAGTACCTGAATTAGATGCTCAATTAGTAGCAGAAAATATAGCAGCTCAAATTGAAAGAAGGGTATCTTTCAGAAGAGCTATGAAGCAAGCTATTCAAAGAAGTATGAGAGCGGGCGCTAAAGGTATCAAAACTGCTGTATCAGGAAGATTAGGTGGAGCAGACATGGCTAGAACAGAAGGATACAGCGAAGGAAATATACCTTTACAAACTTTAAGAGCGGATATAAGCTACGGTTTTGCTGAAGCAGATACTACTTATGGTAAAATAGGCGTTAAAGTATGGATATACAAAGGAGATGTACTTCCAACTAAAAAAGCTGACAAAAAGGAAGAGAAAAAAGAAATGTAGTTTTAATCCCTTAGGAAGGAGGAAAAAAATATGTTAATGCCTAAGAAAGTAAAACATCGTAGAGTACACAGAGGTAGAATGAAGGGTAAAGCAACTCGTGGTAATAAAATAGCTTACGGTGAATTTGCATTACAAGCTTTAGAACCAGCTTGGATTACTTCAAATCAAATAGAGGCTGCCAGAAGAGCTATGACTAGACACGTTAAGAGGGGCGGTAAAATCTGGATCAAAATATTCCCAGATAAGCCAATAACTCAAAAGCCAGCTGAAACTCGTATGGGTTCTGGTAAAGGTTCACCAGAATATTGGGTAGCTGTTGTAAAGCCTGGCAGAATATTATTTGAAATGGCAGGAGTGCCTGAAGATGTAGCAAGAGAAGCTATGAGATTAGCATCACATAAATTGCCAATAAAATGTAAATTTATAACTCGTGAAGAGGCAGCTCAAGAAGGTGGTGAAGCTAATGAAAGCTAAAGAATTGCGTGAATTAACAACTCAGGAATTGAATACTAAATTAACTGATCTTAAGTCAGAATTATTCAATCTTAGATTTCAATTAGCGACAGGACAATTGGATAATCCAATGAGAATAAAAGCAGTTAGAAAAGACATTGCAAGAGTTAAGACTATTTTAAGAGAAAGAGAATTAAATAAGATGAACGCATAGTAGTTCCAGAAAGGAGGACTATTTAACGTGAGTAGAGGAAATAGAAAAGTTAGAATAGGTCGTGTAGTAAGTGACAAAATGGATAAAACTATTGTAGTTGCAGTTGAAACATTTGTATCACATCCATTATATGGAAAGCAAATGAAAAGAACTACAAAGTTTAAAGCTCATGATGAAAACAATGAATGCGGAATTGGTGATATTGTAGAAATCATGGAAACAAGACCTTTAAGTAAGGATAAGAGATGGAGATTGGTTAGAATAGTAGAAAAAGCTAAGTAATCCTAAGGATTTGAAAGGAGGTTATCTCATGATTCAAGCAGAATCACGTCTAAAAGTTGCTGACAATTCAGGAGCAAAAGAATTATTATGTATAAAAGTTTTAGGCGGAACTAGAAGAAGATATGCTAATATCGGAGATATAATAGTATGTTCTGTTAAGAGTGCAACACCTGGCGGTGTTGTTAAAAAAGGAGACGTTGTTAAAGCTGTTGTTGTAAGAACTAATAAAGGTGTTAGAAGACCAGATGGTAGCTATATAAGATTCGAAGAAAATGCAGCTGTTATAATCAAGGATGATAAATCACCTGTAGGTACACGTATTTTCGGACCTGTAACAAGAGAATTAAGAGAAGGTAACTTTATGAAAATAATATCACTAGCACCTGAGGTATTATAAGAGGAGGTGTAGGTAATGCATGTAAAAAAAGGAGATACAGTAGTAGTAATCTCAGGTAAAGATAAAGGAAAAAAAGGTAAAGTGCTAACAGCAATGCCTAAGCGTAATAGAGTTATTGTAGAAGGCGTAAATATGCAAACTAAGCATACAAAGCCTAGTCAAAAATCTCCGCAAGGAGGAATTATACACCAAGAAGGACCAATCCATGTATCAAATGTAATGTTATACTGTGAAAAAGATAAAAAAGGTGTTAGAGTTGGATATAAAGTGTTAGAAAACGGTGAAAAAGTAAGAGTTTGCAAAAAATGCGGTGAAGTTTTAGATTAGTTCTTACTGCTGAAAGGAGGTACACCAAATGACATCACGTTTAAGAGAGAAGTATGTAAACGAAGTAGTTCCAGCTTTAATGGAGAAGTTTAAATATAAAAACATTATGGAAGTACCAAAGATAGAAAAAGTTGTACTAAACATGGGAATTGGTGACGCAAAAGATAATCCTAAGTCACTAGAAGCTGCTGTTGAAGAATTAACTTTAATAGCAGGACAAAAAGCTGTTGTTACTAGAGCAAAGAAAGCAATATCAAACTTTAAAATACGTGCTGGTATGCCAGTAGGTGCAAGAGTTACATTAAGAGGAGAAAGAATGTATGATTTCTTAGATAAATTCATGAACATTGCTCTTCCAAGAGTAAGGGACTTTAGAGGTGTATCAAGTACATCATTTGACGGAAGAGGAAACTACTCACTTGGTATTAGGGAACAGCTTATTTTCCCTGAAATTGACTATGATAAAATTGACCGTGTAAGAGGTTTAGATATAACTGTAGTAACAACTGCTAAGACAGATGAAGAAGCTAAAGCATTACTTGAACTAATGGGTATGCCCTTTAAAAAGTAAGAAGGAGGGAGTTAAGTGGCAAAAAAATCATTAATTGCTAAACAGAAAAGAAAACCAAAGTTCAGCACAAGACATTATAATAGATGTAAAATATGTGGTAGACCACATGCTTATCTAAGAAAGTTTGGAATATGCCGTATTTGCTTTAGAGAATTAGCATATAAAGGGCAAATACCAGGAGTTAAAAAGGCAAGCTGGTAAAGTTAGCTAATATGGAAGGAGGTAAACCCTAATGGTAATGACTGATCCAATTGCAGATATGCTTACAAGAATCAGAAATAGTAATAATGCAAAACATGAAACTGTTGACATCCCAGCTTCTAATATGAAGAAAGCAATAGCTGAAATCTTGTTAAATGAAGGTTTCATTAAGGGATATGATATTATAGATGATAACAAGCAGGGTATTATAAGAATACAGCTTAAATACGGAAAGAATAATGAAAGAGTAATTACAGGATTAAAGAGAATTTCAAAACCAGGATTAAGAGTATATGCTAAGAGAGATGAAATACCAAGAGTATTAGGTGGACTTGGTATAGCTATTCTTTCAACATCAAAAGGAATAATGACTGACAAAGCAGCAAGGAAAGAAGGCGTAGGCGGAGAGGTTATCTGCTACGTTTGGTAAAGTTTTTAAACCAGAGAACAGGAGGTGTAGTCATGTCTAGAATAGGGTTAAAACCAATAGCGATTCCTGCTGGCGTTGAAGTAAAACTAAGCGACAATAATTATATGGTTGTTAAAGGACCAAAAGGACAATTAGAACAGCAACTTCATAGAGACATGAAAATAAACATAGAAAATAATGAAATAACAGTAGTAAGACCTACTGAAAATAAAAAGCATAAGTCACTACACGGATTAACAAGAACTTTAATAGCTAACATGATTGAAGGTGTGACTAAGGGTTATTCTAAGACATTAGAAATCGTAGGTGTTGGATATAGAGCGCAAAAACAAGGTAACAAGCTTGTATTAACTCTTGGTTTCTCACATCCAGTAGAAATGGAAGCTCCTGAAGGTATTGAAATAGAAGTACCTGCTAACAATAAAATAATTGTTAAAGGTATAGACAAACAAAAAGTTGGTAACTATGCTGCGGTAATAAGAGATTTAAGAAAACCAGAGCCTTATAAAGGTAAAGGTATTAGATATGAAGGCGAAGTTATTAGACGTAAAGAAGGTAAGACTGGTAAATAGCAGGAAAGGAGTGATTAAGAGTGTTTAAGAAAGTACGTAGGAACGAAAACAGAAAGAAAAGGCATTTTAGAGTAAGAAACAAAGTACATGGAACTCCTGAAAGACCAAGATTAAACGTATTTAGAAGCGCTAAGCATATATATGCACAAATAATAGATGATGTAGCAGGAAAAACTTTAGTTGCTGCTTCAACTCTAGATAAAGAAATTAAAGAAAATGTTAAATATACAGGAAATAAAGAAGCAGCTAGATTAGTTGGTAAATTAGTAGCTCAAAGAGCTTTAGAAAAGGGTATTGAAACTGTTGTATTCGATAGAGGTGGATTTTTATATCACGGAAGAGTTAAAGAACTTGCTGAAGGTGCAAGAGAAGCAGGACTTAAGTTTTAGTTAAAGGAGGGGAATTAATGCAACGCGGACGTATTGATGCTAGCGAATTAGATTTAAAAGAAAAAGTTGTTAACATAAATCGTGTTACAAAAGTTGTTAAGGGTGGTAGAAACTTCAGATTTAGTGCATTAGTTGTTGTTGGAGACGAAAATGGTCATGTTGGAGTAGGTATGGCTAAAGCATTAGAAATACCTGATGCAATAAGAAAAGCTATACAAGATGCTAAAAAGCACTTAATTAAAGTTCCTATTGTTGGAACTACTGTTCCACATGAAATAATAGGAGAATTCGGTGCTGCTAGAGTTCTATTAAAGCCAGCTGCGGAAGGTACAGGAGTTATTGCAGGAGGTCCTGTACGTGCAGTATTAGAGTTAGCTGGTATCAGAGATATAAGAACTAAGTCATTAGGATCAAACAACCCTAGAAATATGGTTAATGCTACAATAGAAGCACTAAAGCAGCTAAAAACAGCTGAAGAAGTAGCAAGATTAAGAGGAAAATCAGTAGAAGAGTTATTAGGGTAAGGGGGTATACACCTTGGCAAAAATAAAGATCAAACTAATAAAAAGTAAAATAGGTAAAACTGAAAAGCAAAAAAGAACAATTGAAGCTTTAGGTTTCAAAAAAGTTGGTCAAATAATAGAGAAGGAAGATACTCCTCAAATTAGAGGTATGATACAAAAAGTAAGCCACATGGTTGAAGTAATTGACTAGTTAAAGAGGAGGTGTTTAGAGTGAAGTTACATGAACTTAGACCAAATGAAGGAAGTACAAAGGCTCGTAAGAGATTAGGTAGAGGTACTGCTACTGGACAAGGAAAAACTGCTGGTAGAGGTCAAAAAGGTCAAAAGTCACGTTCAGGTGGCGGAGTAAGACCAGGATTTGAAGGCGGACAAATGCCATTATATAGAAGACTTCCAAAGAGAGGTTTTACTAATAGATTTGCAAAAGAATATGCAATAGTTAACATAGAAACATTAAATAGATTTGAAGATAATACAGAAGTAACTCCAGAATTACTTCTTGAAACAGGTATAATCAAGAAAGTAATGGATGGAGTTAAGATACTTGGTGATGGTGAATTAAATAAAAAATTAACTGTAAAAGCTCATAAATTTAGTAAATCTGCTATTGAAAAAATTGAGGGAGTTGGGGGAAAGGTAGAGGTGATCTAATATGCTAACTACTCTTAGGAATGCGTGGAAAATTCCTGATTTAAGAAAGAGAATGTTATTTACCTTATTAATGCTAGTTATATTTAGATTGGGGGCTAATATTCCAGTACCAGGAATAGATAAGCAAGTAATAGCTGAAATGTTTAAAGGTGAAGCTGGTGGGCTTCTAGATTTTATGAACTTGATGGCTGGTGGTGCTTTTAAAAACTTTACAATATTTGCACTAAACATTTATCCTTACATTACAGCTTCAATAATTATTCAATTACTTACAATTGCTATTCCTAGCCTTGAAGCTTTAGCAAGAGAAGGGGAAGAAGGAAGAAAGAAACTTGCTAAATATACAAGATATGGTACAGTAGTGCTAGCATTAATACAGGCAATAGGTTACAGTGTAGGTTTCTTTAATAGAGCTTTAATAAATAAAGATTTTCTTTCAGTATCAGTTGTAGTAATTACATTAACTGCAGGTACAGCTTTCCTAATGTGGTTAGGTGAGCAAATTACAGATAAAGGTATAGGTAATGGTATTTCGCTCATTATATTTACAGGTATTATTTCAAGAGTACCTGGTGGATTAGCAAAGATGATTAATCTTCTTAAAGTTGGGGAAACAAATGTTATTGAGATATTAGTATTCTTAATACTTTCAGTGTTAATAATTGCAGGGGTTGTTGCAATACAAGAAGGTCAGAGAAGAATACCTGTTCAATATGCTAAAAGAGTAGTAGGAAGAAAAATGTATGGTGGTCAAAGTACTCATATACCATTAAAAGTTTTAATGGCAGGTGTAATTCCTGTAATCTTCTCAACTTCATTATTAGCATTTCCTCAAACTTTAGCGTTCTTCTTTAAAGGAGGATTTGCTGAGTGGGTTAACAAGTATTTATCATTAAACGGCAACCCTGGTGTTATAATTTATTCAACATTGAACGCTTTATTGATAATTTTCTTCACATATTTCTATACAGCGGTTCAATTTAATCCTTATGAATATGCAAACAACTTAAAACAATATGGTGGTTTTATTCCTGGAATAAGACCAGGTAAACCAACAGCAGAATATTTAAACAAAGTTATTTCAAGAATTACATTAGTAGGAGCATTAACACTTGCTATAATAGCTTCACTTCCAACTATTATCTTATCTACTACAAATCTTAATATTAGATTTGGTGGTACTGCACTTTTGATAGTAGTTGGTGTTGCTCTTGAAACTATGAAGCAGATAGAAGCTCAAATGTTAATGAGACACTATAAAGGATTCTTAAAGTAGCTTTGGATTACTCCACAAGGAGATGATTGTTTTGAGATTGATATTATTAGGACCCCCTGGAGCTGGTAAAGGTACCCAAGCTTCAGGGATTGTAAAAAAATATAATATTCCACATATATCAACAGGAGATATCTTTAGAAAAAATATAAAAGAGGGCACTGAATTAGGTAAGAAGGCAAAAGAATATATGGATAAGGGACTTTTAGTTCCTGATGATATAGTTGTAGCTATTGTAAAAGACAGACTAACTGAAAGTGATTGTAAGGATGGATTTTTGTTAGATGGATTTCCTAGAACAGTAGCTCAAGCAGATGCACTTGAGGCTGAATTAAAGAACTTAAATATGCAATTAGACAAAGTAATAAATATTGAAGTTGATAAAGAAGCACTTATAGAAAGAGCAGTAGGAAGAAGAATCTGCAAAGAATGTGGAGCTACATTCCACATCAAGTTTAATCCTCCCAAACAAGAGGGGATCTGTGATGTATGTGGAGGGCAACTATATCAGAGAAAAGATGATACAGTAGAAACAGTAACCAAAAGAATAGAAGTATATCTCGAGCAGACTAAGCCCCTAATTGATTATTATAAAGATAAAGGTATACTTGCAAATATCGATGGAATGCAGAGCATTGATAAGGTATTTGAAGATATCGTAAAGGCTTTAGGGAGCGGTAAATAATGATTATAATAAAATCTAAAAGAGAAATTGAAAAGATGAGAAGGGCGGGTAGGCTTGTTGCTGAGACTCACGCCTTTCTCCAACAATTTATCAAGCCTGGCATTACAACGAAAGAGTTAGATAGAATTGCTGAAGATTTCATACTGAAAAACAATGGTAGACCAGCTTTTAAAGGATATAACGGTTATCCAGCTTCTATTTGTACGTCAGTCAATGAAGAGGTTGTTCATGGTATACCTGGATTAAAAAGGCTAAAAGATGGCGATATTATAAGTATAGACATTGGTGTGATTGTAGATGGTTATTATGGTGACAGTGCTAAGACACATCCAGTAGGAAATGTATCAAAGGAAGCTCTTAGACTTATTAAAGTAACTGAAGAATCTTTTTATGAAGGTATAAAATATGCAAAAGTAGGATATAGACTTTCAGATATATCCCATGCAATTCAAAAATATGTAGAGAGTAATGGTTTTTCAGTTGTAAGAGATTTTGTTGGGCATGGTATCGGACAAAAAATGCATGAAGACCCACAAATACCTAACTTTGGCCCACCAGGCAAAGGACCAAGATTAAAAGAAGGTATGGTTTTAGCTATTGAACCAATGGTGAATGCAGGAACATATCATGTTCGAATTCTTAGCGATAATTGGACGGTAGTTACGTTTGATGGAAAACTGTCATCTCACTACGAACACACCATAGCCATTACAGATGGTGAGCCTGAAATATTGACTGCTTTATAACAAATAAGAGGTGAATTTTATGGAGACTACTAGTGATATTCAAATAGGTCAAGTTGTTAGATCAAAAGCTGGTCGAGATAAGGGAAGAGTTTTTGTTGTTATTGATATTTTAGATGATAAATATGTATCGATAGTAGATGGTGACTTAAGAAGACTTGATAAACCAAAGAAGAAAAAAATAAAACACTTAATTGTCTATAAGACTGTATTAAAAAACATAAGAGAAAAGATTGAAAAGGGAGAGAAATTTAATAACGCTTATGTTAGAAAATCTCTTAAACCTTTCAATGAAGAGATATAATTTCCTTGAATAGGAGGTTAGGTTGCCTAATGTCCAAAAAAGATGTTATTGAGGTAGAGGGTACTGTTGTAGAGGCTCTACCAAATGCGATGTTTAAAGTAAGGCTTGATAATGGACACGAATTGTTAGCTCATATATCAGGCAAACTGAGAATGAATTTTATAAGAATTCTTCCAGGTGATAAAGTAACAGTTGAATTATCTCCGTATGATTTAACTAGAGGTAGAATTACATGGCGTAAAAAGTAGCAAGGAGGGATTGCTGTGAAAGTAAGGCCATCAGTTAAACCAATTTGTGAAAAATGTAAAATTATTAAAAGAAAAGGTAAAGTAATGGTTATTTGCGAAAATCCTAAGCATAAACAAAAACAAGGTTAATATTATAGACACAATATACTAGCTATTTATTATACTTTTTAGTATAATATTTATTTGGGTTAATGAATATCGCGGCTGCTAAGAAATAAAGAGTTGTATACAGATAAAACTAATTGATTCACAGTATTAGGAGGTGTAGAGATTAATGGCCAGAATTGCTGGTGTTGACTTGCCAAGAGATAAGAGAGTAGAAATAGGATTAACTTATATATTCGGTATCGGAAGATCAAGATCAAATGAAATATTAGCTAAAGCTGGTATTAATCCAGATACAAGGGTTAAGGATTTAACTGAAGAGGAAGTAAGCAAATTAAGACATATTATAGATAACGAGTATATAGTAGAAGGTGACTTAAGAAGAGAAATAGCTTTAAATATCAAGAGATTAAAAGACATTAACTGCTACAGAGGTATCAGACATAGAAGAGGTTTACCTGTAAGAGGTCAGCGTACAAAGACTAACGCAAGAACTAGAAAAGGTCCTAGAAAAACAGTAGGTAAGAAGCGCAAAAAGTAATAGATAAAGGAGGGACTGTAAGTGGTAGCTAAGAAGAATAGAAGAGCTCGCGTTAAAAGAAGAGATAGAAAGAACATCGAAAGAGGTCAGGCTCATATTAAATCAACATTCAATAATACAATAGTTACTTTAACTGATACTCAAGGTAATACTATTGCTTGGGCTAGCGCAGGTCAGCTTGGATTTAAAGGTTCAAGAAAATCAACTCCATTTGCTGCTCAAATGGCTGCTGAAACTGCTGCTAAAAAGGCTATGGAACACGGATTAAAAACTGTAGAAGTATATGTTAAAGGGCCAGGAGCAGGTAGAGAAGCAGCAATAAGATCATTACAAGCTGCTGGGCTAGAAGTTAGCCTAATAAAAGACGTTACTCCAATTCCACACAACGGTTGTAGACCACCTAAACGTAGAAGAGTATAATTATATAGATACAGGAGGTGTAGAGAATGGCAAGATATACAGGTCCAGTTTGTAGACTTTGTCGTAGAGAAGGACTTAAACTTTACTTAAAGGGAGATAGATGCTATACAGATAAGTGTGCAATTGCTAGAAGAAACTATGCTCCAGGACAACATGGTAAGTCTAGAAGAAAGTTATCAAACTATGGTATCCAGTTAAGAGAAAAGCAAAAAGTTCGTAGATATTATGGAATATCAGAAAAGCAAATGAGAAAATACTTCGGAATGGCAGACAAAATGAAGGGTATCACAGGTGAAAACCTATTAAAAGTATTAGAAATGAGATTAGACAATGTCGTATTTAGATTAGGATTAGCTTCAACTAGAGCAGAAGCTAGACAATTAGTTACTCATGGACACTTTACTGTTAATGGTAAAAAAGTAGATATTCCTTCATATCTAGTTTCTGTAGGAGATGTTATTGCAGTAAAAGAAAAGAGCAGATCATCAGTTAAGTTTAAAGAATTAATTGAAAACCATCAAGGAAGAGTACCAAAATGGTTACAATTTACAGCAGAAAAAATGGAAGGTAAAGTTATCGCTGAGCCTTCAAGAGAAGATATAGAATTACCAATCGAAGAACACTTAATCGTTGAGTTATATTCTAAGTAATAGATAAATTAGAATCAGTTGCCCTCAGTATCACAAAAAAGCTTATAGGGAGGGTTATTAGTAAATGATTGAAATAGAAAAGCCAAAAATTGAGATTGTTGAGATGAGCGAAGACAATACCTATGGTAAGTTTGTTGTAGAACCTTTAGAAAGAGGTTACGGAACTACTTTAGGTAATTCACTTAGAAGAATATTACTTTCATCTTTACCAGGTGCTGCTGTTACCTCAATAAAGATTCAAGGAGTATTACATGAATTTTCCACCATTCCTGGAGTAGTTGAAGATGTTACTGAGATAATATTAAACTTAAAAAGTTTAACAGCTATAATGCATACTAATGAGCCAGTAACATTAAGAATAGAAGCAGAAGGACAAGGAGAAGTAACAGCTGGAGATATTATTACAGGGCCTGAGGTTGAGATCTTAAACAAGGACTTACACATAGCTACGCTTGATGAAGATGGAAAGCTTTATATGGAACTTGAAATGGCTAAAGGGCGCGGATATGTTCCAGCAGAGAAAAATAAAAAAGAGAATCATACAATAGGAGTAATACCTATAGATTCAATTTTTACTCCTGTTAAAAAAGTAAACTTTAAAGTTGAAAATACAAGGGTTGGTCAAATTACTGATTATGATAAGTTAATCTTAGAAGTTTGGACAGATGGTAGTATTAAGCCAGATGAAGCTACTTCATTAGGTGCTAAGATTATGAGTGAGCATTTAAATCTGTTCATTACATTGACTGACCATGTAAATGATGTTGAGATTATGGTTGAAAAAGAAGAAGACAAGAAAGAAAAAGTACTAGAGATGACAATAGAAGAATTAGATTTGTCAGTTAGATCATATAACTGCTTAAAAAGAGCGGGTATTAACACAGTGGATGAATTAACTAAGAAAACAGAAGAAGACATGATGAAGGTTAGAAATCTTGGTAAAAAATCCCTTGAAGAAGTTCAACGCAAATTAGCAGAACTCGGATTGAGCCTAAAGAAGAGTGATGACTAAGAAGTAAGGAGGGAAGAGGGATGGCAAAATTAAGAAAACTAGGTCGCAGAACTGACCACAGAAAAGCAATGTTAAGAAACTTAGTAACTAGCTTATTAAAAAATGGAAGAATTGAAACAACAGAAGCTAGAGCAAAAGAAACTAGAAAATTAGCTGAAAAAATGATAACTCTTGCAAAAAGAGGAGATTTACATGCTAGACGTCAAGTTTTAGCATTTGTATATGATGAGACTGTTGTTAAAACATTATTTGATGAAATTGCACCTAAATATGCAGAAAGAAATGGTGGTTATACAAGAATATTAAAAATTGGACCTCGTAGAGGCGACGGTTCAGAAATGGTAATAATAGAATTAGTATAGATAGTGTAGGGGATTAAGTTGTTAGCTTAACTTAGTCCCTATTTTCTTAAGTTTTCATATGAGTGGGGATAGATATGAAAGAAGTAATGGTTAAAATGGATAATGTAACATATGAGTACACTAATAATGAAGAAGAGCGTATAGCAGCAGTAAAGAATATTAATTTGGAAATATATAAAGGTGAATTTCTTGTAATTTTAGGACATAACGGTTCAGGTAAGTCTACTCTTGCTAAACTAATGAATGCACTTTTACTACCATCTGAAGGTAAGGTTTATGTAAATGGGATAGATACGACTGATATGAAGAGAATTTGGGATATTAGACAGACTGCTGGAATGGTATTTCAAAATCCAGATAACCAAATTGTTGCAACCATAGTAGAAGAAGATGTAGCGTTTGGACCTGAAAATCAAGGTATAGAACCGATTGAAATAAGAAAAAGAGTAGACGAGGCTTTGGCTGCAGTTGAAATGTTAGAATATAAAGAGTACGCACCACACCTGCTTTCAGGTGGACAAAAGCAAAGAATAGCTATAGCAGGAGTTTTAGCTATGAAACCTGAGTGTATAATTCTAGACGAACCAACAGCTATGCTTGATCCATCTGGCAGAAAAGAAGTTATGAGCACAATAAAAAGACTTAATAAAAATGAAAAGAAGACTATTATACACATAACACATTATATGGATGAAGCTGTTTTAGCAGACAGGATAATTATCATGGAAGAAGGACAGATTATAATGGAGGGTACTCCTAAGGAAATATTCAGTCAAGTAGAAAAATTAAAAAGCATGGGATTAGATGTGCCACAAGTAACTGAATTGGCATATAAACTAAGAAAAGAAGGTATTGATATACCTGCAGATATACTAACAGTTGAGGAATTGGTGAGTGTACTATGACTATTGTTATAAAAAATCTAACTCATATTTATAATCCAAAAAGCCCATTTGAGACAAAAGCTTTAGATAACATAAATTTAGAAATTGCTAAAGGAGAGTTTGTAGGTTTAATTGGACATACGGGTTCTGGTAAATCTACCTTAATTCAACATCTTAATGGTCTTTTAAAGCCTACATCTGGTAAAATCTTTATTAATGATTTGGATATAACATCTAAAGATGTAAGCTTAAGAGAGGTTAGGCAGAAGGTAGGACTAGTATTTCAATATGCTGAATATCAGCTTTTTGAAGAAACAGTAGCAAAGGATATAGCTTTTGGACCTAAGAATTTAGGTTTATCCGAAGATGAGATAGAGAAAAGAGTTAAAGAATCAATGGAAATGGTCGGACTAGATTATGAAGCCTTAAAAGATAGGTCTCCGTTTGAGTTAAGTGGAGGTCAGAAAAGAAGGGTTGCTATAGCGGGAATACTTGCTATGAAGCCAGAGATTCTAATACTAGATGAACCGACAGCTGGATTAGATCCAAGAGGTAGAGATGAAATACTAGGGCAAATTAAAAAATTACATGAAAAATATAAGATTACAATAATACTTGTTTCACATAGCATGGAAGATATAGCTAAATTGGTTAATAGGTTGATAGTTATGTATAAAGGTAAAATAGTGATGACTGGAACACCTAGGGAAATTTTTAGTAAAGCTAATGAGCTTGAGAAATTGGGGTTAGGAATACCTCAAATAACATACTTCATGAAAGCTCTAAAGAAAAAATGGGTGAGTATTAGAGATGATGTAATAACAGTAGATGAGGCTAAAGAAGAAATTCTGAAAGCTATAAGGGGAAATAATTATGATTAGAGATATTACTATAGGTCAATACTATCCTGGAAATACAGTTGTTCATAAGTTAGACCCTAGGGTAAAGATAATAATAACATTTTTGTTTATTATGGCATTGTTTTTTATAGATAAGTTTTTACCATATTTATTTATATTAGGTTTTATTTTAATGGCTATTTTAATATCTAAAATTCCAATAAAATACATATTGAAGGGTTTAAAACCTTTACTTCCTATTATTTTAATTACATTTGTATTGAACCTATTTATGACTAAAGGACAAGTAATTTTTGAAATAGGCCCTTTAGACGTAACAATAGAAGGTTTAAATAAGGCGTTATTTATGGCACTTAGATTAATCTTTTTAATAGTAGGTACATCATTACTTACATTAACAACATCTCCAATATCACTAACTGACGGCATAGAAAAATTATTGAATCCATTTAGAAGAATAGGAGTTCCAGCTCATGAATTAGCAATGATGATGACGATAGCATTAAGATTTATTCCTACTTTACTTGAAGAAGCAGATAAAATTATGAAGGCTCAGATGGCTAGAGGAGCAGATTTTGAAAGTGGGAACATTTTGAATAGGGCTAAGAGCTTAGTTCCATTATTAGTTCCATTATTTGTGAGTGCCTTTAGAAGAGCAGATGAATTAGCTATGGCTATGGAAGCAAGATGTTATAGAGGTGGAGAAAACAGAACACGAATGAAACAGTTAGTATTAAAGGAAAGAGACTTCATAGCATTAGGTATAATGATTGCTTTGTTTGTAATAATAGTATTGTATAGATATTTGTAGGTGGTATGTTCAATGAGGAACATAAAATTAGTTATTGAATATGATGGAACTCATTATTTTGGGTGGCAGAAGCAGCCAGAATTAAAAACTATTCAAGAGGAAATTGAAAAGGCAATTAAAAAAATAACAAAAGAAGAGGTAAAATTAATAGGTTCTGGTAGAACTGACAAAGGAGTACATGCAAGAGGACAGGTAGCAAATTTTCATACTAATTCTAAAATTCCTGCAGATAAGTTCAAATTTGCATTAAATAGCGTGTTACCATTTGATATATCTATAAAAGAATCTATTGAGGTAGATGAAAGTTTCCATGCAAGATATTCTGCTAAAGGAAAAGAGTATAGGTATTTAGTTTTAAGCAGTAAAACAAGGAGTCCTCTTTTGAGAGATTATTCATATCATATACCTTATACTTTAGATTTATCTAAGATTAAAGAAGGTGCTAAATTCTTTATTGGAACACATGATTTTAGAGCATTTATGTCATCTAGAAGCTGTATAGAAGATACAGTCAGAACTATTTACAAATTAGAAATAGTCGAAGAAGGAGATTTAATTGAGTTTAGAGTTACAGGAAATGGTTTTTTATATAATATGGTAAGAATCATAGTAGGTACTTTAATTGAGGTAGGGTGTGGAAAGAAAAAAATAGAAGATATACCTAAAATTATAGAATCAAAAGATAGGAACAAAGCAGGTCATACAGCCCAGCCTCAAGGATTATATCTAGAAAAGGTAATTTATTAGTAGTGTCTTGACACGCAAGGCTCGTTGTATTACAATATATAGAGTGTGAGAATAATGAAAATCCACTAGCCCCGGATTTTTCATATAAATCTCAAAGCAATTTTGGTAAATAGGGAGGGAAAAAGGTTGAAAAGCTTTTTAGCTAAGCCACAAGAAATTGAAAGAAAATGGTATATAATAGATGCAGAAGGTAAGACTTTAGGTAGATTAGCTAGTGAAGTAGCAAAAATCTTAAGAGGAAAGCATAAACCAATATACACTCCACACGTTGATACTGGTGACCATGTAATAATCATTAATGCAGAGAAAATAGTTTTAACTGGTAAAAAATTAGAGCAAAAATACTACAGATACCATACAGGATATCCTGGTGGTTTAAGAGAAGTTCCATATAAGAAATTAATGGCTGAAAATCCTGAGAAAGCAGTATTCTTAGCTGTTAAAGGTATGTTACCAAAGAATAGATTAGGAAGAAAGATGATTAAAAAGTTAAGAGTTTATAGAGGTTCAGAACACAACCATCAAGCACAAAAACCTGAGGTTTACGAAATATAGTGCTTAAGGAGAGGAGGACTGTAAGTGGCTAAGGTGCAATACTACGGAACTGGTAGAAGAAAGACTTCTGTTGCTAGGGTAAGATTAGTACCTGGTGAAGGTAATATTACAATAAATAAAAGAAGCATAGATGAGTATTTTGATTATGAAACATTAAAAGTTATAGTAAGAGAACCATTAGTTATAACAGATACTTTAGGAAAATATGACGTTATTGTAAAAGTAGAGGGTGGCGGATTCACTGGTCAAGCTGGAGCTATAAGACATGGTATTGCTAGAGCTTTACTTAAGGCTGACGAAGAGTTAAGACCAATACTTAAAAAAGCAGGAATGTTAAGAAGAGACCCAAGAATGAAGGAAAGAAAGAAATACGGATTAAAGAAAGCAAGACGTGCTCCACAATTCTCAAAGAGATAAAAAAACACTGGACTTTGTGTCCAGTGTTTTTTTCATGTTCTTTGGCTATTTTAAGAACTTACCATCCTTATAGAATAATTCACCATCTGCATAAATTTCTCCACCATCTTTCATATCACATAGCATATCCCAATGGATAACAGATTTATTTTTACCACCTGATTCTCCATATGCATTTCCTAAAGCTAAGTGAATAGTTCCACCTATTTTTTCATCAAAAAGCATATTCCTAGTAAACTTTTTAATACCATAGTTAGTGCCTATTGCAAATTCACCTATGTATCTTGCTCCTTCGTCAGTATCTAATAGTGCATGTAATAAGTCTTCACCTCTTGTAGCTTCAGCTTTTACAACCTTACCTTTTTTGAATGTTAAACGTATATCTTCAATTTCTTTTCCCATATATATTCCAGGAAAACTGAATCTAATATACCCTTCAACACTATCTTCGATTGGTGCTGTAAAAACTTCACCGTCAGGGAAATTAATATTTCCACAACAATTAATCCATTTTCTTCCTCCTACTCTTAATTTTAAATGAGTATCTTTAGATTTTATCTCAATAAAATCTTTATCTTTTAGATAGTCAATTATCTTTTCATGATGCTTTTTAACATTTTCCCAAGCTTTAATAGGGTCATCTTCATTTAGTAAGCAAGCATCAAAAATGAATTCTGTATATTCATCTAATGACATATTACTTTCTTGTGCACTTGAATGAGTAGGATATTGGCATAAACACCATCTTAACTCTCCAGAATCAGCTCTTTTGTGAAAAATGTCGCTGATTTTTTTGTTTGATTTAACACTTAAAGCCATTCTTTTTGGATTAACACCTGATAATTCTTTAGTGTTGTACTCACCACTTATGCTAAGAATAGCATCAATTACTTTAACCATATTTAACTTCAGTGGAGATACATAGCTTAATTGCTCTTCGTTTGCTTCCTTATAGAATATTTCATTTATTCCAGCAGGTTTTAGAAAAACTTCAGGGTGAGCGCCTACTCTTAAGGCTTCCCTATAAACTTCTTTGATTAAAGGCATTGCTAAATCTGAACCTTGTATAACAAAAATATCCCCCTTTTTGATCTGTAATGAATAATTTACCAATACATTGGCCATTTTCCTTAATCTTGGATCAACCATAAAATACCCCCTTTCAGATTACCTAGTATATATTCTACAAAAATTACTAACATCCTCTTAAATTACCAGATTTACTAATAAATTATGAAAACTATTATTAATTAAACAAAAGTATTGTAATATAGACAAAGCCTTTTTAAATATTATTAAATGAGAATTTCAACGGGAGGAATACTATGAAGCTAATAATTATAAAAAAAGAATGGATAATTATATTTCTTTTAATATTAATAAGTTTTATCTTTTATATAAATTCGAATAATTTCGTAACAACATCTTTATATCTACCTATTACTGACAAAGTAATAATTATAGATCCAGGGCATGGAGGAATTGATCCAGGGGCAGTTGGTAAGTTAGGAAAAAAAGAAGATGATATTAACTTACAAATAGCCCTCAAGTTAAGGAGATTAATAGAACAGACAGGAGGAATAGCTATTCTAACTAGAGAAGAAGATAAAGGATTATATACAGAAAAATCGAAAACCTATAGACAGAAAAAGAACGAGGATTTAAGAAATCGAAAGATATTTGTAAACGAAAGTGAAGGAGACATATTTATAAGTATTCATTTAAATAGTTTTCCACAATCTAAATATTATGGAGCTCAAACGTTTTACAAAAAAGGATGTGAAGACAGTAAGAAATTAGCAGAGATTTTGCAAGAAGAATTAAGAAATGTTCTAGATAAAAACAACAAGAGAGTTCCACAGGATAGAGATAATATATATTTACTCAGAGAAGTAAACATTCCTTCTGTGTTAATAGAATGTGGTTTTCTTTCAAACCCCAATGAAGAAAGACTTTTAAGTGATAGTAAATATCAGGAAAAAATTGCTTGGGCAATATATATAGGTATTATGAGATATTTTAAAGAAGTGAAAAATGAATAAAATAATATAGTTAAAGGGTATTATTATTCTATGGAAAACATTTATGAAATATAATCTACGTCTCAAAAGAACAAAATCTTTGATTTGAATAAATTATAAGGAAGATTTTGCTTATATCCATAAACGGAAATTATATTTAAAATTATTCACAATTTAATAAGGTATATAATTTCCTATGGATTATAAAAAAAGGAGGAATACTAATGGGAAAAATATTAGGAGCATACGTACTTCCTCATCCGCCAATTATAATACCTGAAATAGGAAAAGGACAGGAAAGTAAAGCTGCAAAAACTATTCGTAGTATGAAGCAGATAGCGTCTGATATCAGTAAAAAAAAGCCTGATACTATAATTATTGTTACTCCACATGGACCTTTATTTACTGATGCAATATCAATTCTTTATGAAGATAAACTTGTAGGAGATTTTAGGAAATTTGGGAGTGAGGAAATATATTTTGAGATAGTTAACAATAAAAGAATTGTGGATAATATTATAGAGAAAGCATCTTATAAAGATATTGTTTGTGCAAAAATTGATAAAGAGTTTGCATCAGACTATGATGTTGACTATAAACTAGATCATGGTGCTTTAGTGCCATTATATTTTATAAAAAAAGAGTACTCTGATTTTAATCTAGTACATATAACTTACGGTTTATTGTTACCTATTGAGTTATATAAATTTGGGATGGTATTAAAACAAGTCATTGAAGAAAGTAAAGAAAATATAGTATTTATAGCTAGTGGTGATTTATCTCATAAATTAACAAAAGATGCTCCTAGTGGTTACAATGCAAGAGGTAAAGATTTCGATGAAATGATAGTAAAGTTATTAGAAGCTGGAGATAGAGAAGGATTAATGAAGATAGATTTTAATTTCGCAGAAATAGCTGGAGAGTGTGGTCTTCGTTCAATTATGATAATGTGTGGTTTATTAGATGGATATAAAACTATATCAGAAGTAATTTCATACGAATATCCTTTTGGTGTTGGTTATTGTGTAAGCTATACAGAGATTGAAGGAACCTCTAAAGATAATATGCTACTTGACAAACTTATTAAGCATGAAAAAGAGAAAATGCAAAGAATAAGAGAAAATGAAGATGAATATGTAAGATTGGCAAGAGAAAGTCTAGAGTATTTTATTAAGAATGGTAAAGTTATGGATATGCCTGCTGATATTAATAATGAAATGATTATGAACAAAGCAGGAGTTTTTGTATCAATAAAAAAAGACGGTAAATTAAGAGGATGTATAGGTACTATAGCTCCAACTGAAGAAAATATAGCAAAAGAGATTATAAGAAATGCAATTAAAGCAGGTACTGAAGATCCACGTTTCTATCCTGTAGAAGAAGATGAACTTGAAAGGTTAAAATATTCTGTTGATATTATTAAGGAGCCAGAAGAAATAGATACAATAGAAAAATTAGATATTAAAAAATACGGTGTTATTGTAAGAAAAGGATATAAGATGGGAGTTCTTCTACCAGATTTAGAAGGTGTGGATAGTCCAGAAGAGCAGGTACTAATAGCCTTAAGAAAAGCAGGCATAAGACCTGATGAAGGATATATTTTAGAACGATTTGAAGTTATAAGGCATTGTGGATAGATTGTTAATAATTACATGTGGATAAATTGTGTATTGTGGAAAAAAATTATTATGTAAAGTTAAACATTGTTAAACTAAGTAAATATGGTATTTATAAGTTTACATAAGTTATCCACCACTATATGTGGATACTGTTGATAATGTGGATAAAAATAGTGGATAATTTAGAAGCGGCCTATGGCCGCTTTTGTGTTATATTACATTCTTTTATCATATAATCTTATAGAATGAAGGAATAACGGGGGTTATATTTATGTTTATAATCATTTCAAAAAAGAAGTTATATTTAGCTATATTGATATTAGTTATAATAATTGTATTTTTAATAGCGGTTAAATTTTTGTTTTTAAGACATATACCAATATTTATTGATAAAGAGATTACTCATGAAATTGAGAAAATTTTCAACTTAAGAAGTCAAGCTATTTTAAAACAAGATGAAAGTTTGCTGTCGATGCTTTATAATACATCGACAAAATATGGTAGATGGGCTTTTGAACATGAACTTAAAAGAATGAAATATTTACATAAATGGGCTGATAAGCAGGGAGTGAAGTTTATAAGTATAAAGCCAAAAACTATAATTAGAAAAGTGAGAGAAAAGGGACAAGGGTTTTATATTAATTTAATGGTATCTACTGAATATAAATACGTTTATGAAAATGAAAGTAATATAAATTTATTTAGAATAGGGACATATCATTCATTGGATATTGTTAAGGGTGAAGAGGATGAATGGTTTATTACAAGAGAATGGTATACTGATCCATTTGCAGATTCACTAAAATTAGATGATATTAAGACAGAAGAGATAAAAACTTATATATTATCGCATAAACCTAGAGATTTATCTAAAATAAGTAAGCGAAGGAAATCAGCAGTTGAATATGCAGATAAGTACTGTGGAGCAGCTGGATCTGAAAAAACAGGCTATAGATATAACAGCAAATATATAAATTATAATTCTAGAGGAGGCGATTGTGCAAACTTTGCATCTCAAATTTTGTTTGAAGGAGGAAAATTCAGAAAGACTTATACGTGGAATTATAATAAAGGTGGCAGTAAAGCTTGGGTTAACGCACATGCATTTAAAGATTATATGCTGTACAGTGGTAGAGCTTCATTAATAGCTTATGGTAGTTATGAAAAAGTTTATAAAGCTGCTTACAAACTACTTCCTGGTGATTTTATAGCTTATGGTAGAAAAGGAAAGGTAACTCATATCTCTGTTGTTACAGGTGCAGATTCTAAAGGTTATCCACTGGTAAATTGTCATAATACAGATAGATACAGAGTACCATGGGATTTAGGCTGGAGCGACAAAGGTATAAGATTTTGGTTAGTTCGTGTTCATTATTAATCTATAGAAACACACAGAAAATTCAAAATAATAAAAAGATTACTTCTTTATCTTTACTACTTTACTTTTGTAAAGCAATAAAGTATAATTTGTATTATCATCAAATATAAACTTAAGGAGGAGATACAAATGAAGAAAAGTTACGCATTACTAATTTTAGCACTTATTTTATTATCTTTATCTTTCACAGGTTGTGGTCAAAAAAATACAGAAGACCAATCATTAGAAGAAATTAAGAAAAAGGGATATTTTGTTGTTGGCCTTGATGATAATTTCCCTCCAATGGGTTTTAGGGACAAGTCAGGTGAAATTGTAGGATTTGATATAGATATGGCGAAGGAAGCAGCAAAAAGAATGGGTGTAGAAGTTAAATTCAAGCCAGTAGATTGGGATGGAGTAATATTAAGTCTTAAAAAGAAAGATATTGATTTAATCTGGAATGGTTTAACAGTAACAGATGAAAGGAAAAAGCAGATTAGCTTTTCAAAGGTTTATCTTTCAAATAGACAGATTATAATTGTTAATAATGATTCAGCTATAAATAGCAAAGATGATTTAATAGGAAAAGTAGTAGGTGTTCAACTTGGAAGCAGTAGCGAGCAAGCTTTAAATTCAGATAAAACTTTAGTTGAAACTTTAAAGAATGTAAGGAAATATTCAAATAATATTGAAGCATTATTAGATTTAAAGGCAAAAAGAATTGATGCAGTTGTTATAGATGAAATAGTTGGAAGATACTATATAGCTAAAAAACAAGATGAATACAGAATACTTGAAGAAAATCTTGGAGATGAATCATATGCAGTTGGAATAAGGAAAGAAGATGTTTCATTCAGAGAAGAATTAGACAGAGTACTTGATGAAATGAAAAAGGACGGAACAGCTGCTGAAATATCTAAGAAATGGTTTGGTGAAGATATAGTTATTAAATAGGGAGAGAATAGAAAATGACATATATTTTAGATGTTACAAGATTTATACTAAGAGGTGCTATAACAACTTTTAATTTGTATATTGTAACAGCTATGTTGTGTGTGCCTTTAGGGATTTTATTGGCTGTGTTTAAAATATCGAGATATAGTATTTTATCAAAAGTAATAGGTCTATATACATGGATATTTAGAGGTACTCCTTTGCTTTTACAATTATTCTTTGTGTATTATGGGCTGCCTGTAATAGGTATTTCTTTGATGCCTTTTACGGCAGCTGCTCTTACTTTTGTATTAAATTATTCAGCATATTTAACAGAAATATTTAGAGCTGGAATTGAATCAATAGATAAAGGTCAATTTGAAGCAGCTAAATCGCTTGGAATGAATTATAGGCAAACTATGACTAGAATTATAATTCCTCAAGCTGTAAGAAGAGTTATTCCACCAACTTGTAATGAAGCTATAAATCTTGTAAAAGATACTGCACTAGTGGCGGCTATAGGTATGGGTGACTTGTTAAGAGCAGCTAAAGAAGTACTTACGAGGGATTTTACAATAACCCCATTTATTATAGCTGCATTACTTTATTTGGGAATAAGTTCTGTAATTGTAGCCATATTTAGAAAAATTGAAGATAGATATTCTATATCTGATTAGGAGAGAGTATTATGATAAGAGTAGTTAATGTGAACAAGAGTTTTAAAGACCTTAAAGTATTAAAAAATATATCTTTTAATGTAAATAAAGGAGAAGTAATATCAATAATAGGTCCTTCGGGTTCTGGGAAAAGTACTCTTTTAAGATGTATAAGTCAGCTAGAGGAAATAGATTCTGGATATATAGAAATTGATGGTGTACCAATTACTAAAAATGGATATAAAAAGATAGGTATGGTTTTTCAAAATTTTAATTTATTTCCTCATAAAACTGCACTTGAAAATATTATTGAAGCTCCTATTATAGTAAAAAAAATCAATAAAGATAAAGCAATAAAATTAGGGAAAGAACTGCTTTCAAAAGTAGGTTTACTTGATAAACAAGATTATTATCCGTCTCAGCTTTCAGGTGGACAAAAACAGAGAGTTGCAATTGCTAGGGCATTGGCAATGGAACCTGAAATAATGTTATTTGATGAACCAACTTCGGCTTTAGACCCAGAGCTTGTAGGAGAAGTTCTAAATGTAATTAAGGAACTTGCCAAGGAACATATGACTATGCTTATAGTGACACACGAGATGAGATTTGCAAAAGAAGTTTCAGATAGAGTAATATTTATGGACGAAGGAGAGATCATTGAAGAAGGTGATTCTAAGAAAATATTTGAAAATCCTGAGCATCCTAGAATAAGGTCGTTTTTGAGTAGAATGATATAAATATGACTTCGGGGAAAACCCGAAGTTTTTTGTATGTAAATATTTCTGATATAATATCATTAAAGAGAAGTAAAGGAGTTGAATTTATGATAGATAGATATTTAGAAATACATCCTGAAGTGGAAAAAGCAATAAAAGAAGGAAAACCTGTTGTTGCATTAGAATCTACTATAATATCTCATGGTATGCCTTATCCTCAGAATGTTGAGACTGCAAAGAAGGTAGAAGAAATAGTAAGGCAAAATGGAGCTATTCCTGCAACTATTGGGATAATAAAAGGGAAATTAAAAGTAGGTTTAAATGAAGAAGAGATTGAATACATGGGGAAAGCAAAAAATGTATTGAAAGTAAGCAGAAGAGATATACCTTTTATAATAGCAAAGAAGCTTGATGGAGCTACAACAGTAGCTTCAACTATGATAATTTCTGCATTTGCAGGTATAAGAGTATTTGTTACAGGAGGAATTGGAGGAGTCCATAGAGGAGCACAGGAAACATTTGATATTTCTGCTGACCTTATGGAGCTTGCGAAGACAAATGTAGCAGTGGTTTGTGCTGGAGCGAAATCTATATTAGATATAGGTTTAACTTTGGAATATTTAGAAACTCATGGAGTGCCTGTAGTAGGATATAAGACAAATGAATTCCCAGCTTTTTATACTAGAAAAAGCGGATTTAAAGTTGACTATAGAGTAGATTCTGTAGGTGAATTAGCAAAAATTATTAAGGCAAAATGGGATTTAAATCTAGAAGGTGGTTTAGTCGTTGGCAACCCAATACCTGAAGAATATGAAATGGATTATGATATAATAAATAAAGCAATAGATGATGCTATTATTGAAGCAAATGAAAAAGGAATAAAGGGAAAGGACATAACACCATTTTTACTATCTAAAATAAAACAGATTACTGAAGGAAAAAGTTTAGAATCTAACATTCAGCTAGTTTATAATAATGCAGTAGTTGGTTCAAAACTTGCTGTTGAGCTAAGCAAATTATACAAGGGATAAGTATAATAAATGACCTGCTTTAGGGGTGATTTTTATGAATTATGTAGCAGTATTTAAAGAATTCGGTATGGTAGTTTTAGACATGCCAATTCAAAAATTAGGAATAGCTATATTTATATTTTTATTTACTATAATAATGAGAAATGTTTTTGCAAAATACTTTTTGAGAATAGCTTTAAAGTTCACAAGTAAGACTAAGTCAGAAATTGATGATGATTTAGTTAAAGCTTTTAGCAGTCCGTTAAGGGCATTTATAGTTATATTAGGTACTTATTTTGCACTTAAGTTATTTCCTTTGAGTTTTTCAACTGAACAGTTTATTTCAAAACTATTCCGTTCTTCAATAGTAATAATTATTGCATGGGGATTTTATAACTTAGAAGGCACATATTCAATACTATTCGAATTAATGGGAGATAAATTCAATTTAAAAACTAGCAAAGTATTAAAACCTTTCTTCTCTAAGATAATGAGAGTGATAACAATAGTGCTTACATTAGGGATAGTAGCTGAAGAATTTGATTATGATGTTAGTGGATTTATAGCTGGTTTAGGTATAGGTGGTTTGGCAGTAGCTATGGCTGCTAAGGATTTTCTGTCAAATATTTTTGGTGGAATTGTTATCATTATGGACAAACCATTTGATATTGGTGATTGGATAACGTCATCAGATATAGAGGGTGTTGTAGAAGATATTAGTTTTAGAAGTACTAAAATTAGAACATTCGATAAAGCAATAGTAACAGTTCCAAATTCAATGCTTGTTGGACAGCCGATAATCAATAATTCAAGAAGAGGTATAAGACGTATTACTTTTAAGCTAGGGGTTACATATAGTACCCCAAGAGAAAAATTAGAAAAATGTATAAATAGAATAGAAGAAATGTTAAAAAACCATCCAGGGGTAGATAAAGACACAATATTTGTTAAATTTGATGGGTTTAATGATAGTAGTTTGGATATTTTACTATACTTCTTTACTAATACATCAGAGTGGGCAAGATATTTAGATATTAAACAGGATATTAACTTTAAGATAATGAAAATATTAGAAGAAGAAGGAGTAGAAGTAGCTTTTCCAAGTACAAGTATATATTTTGAAAATGCTTTAAAAACAGAACAATTAAAGGGGGAAATGTAGGGTTTGTTGATAAAGTAAAAAATTATAAATTTTTTATAATCCATAGGAAATTATAAACCTAATTAAGTTGTGGATAATTTTAAATATAATTTCCGTTTATGGATTTCAACAAAATCTACCTTATAAATTAAATCGAAGATTTTGTTCCAAACTTTGAGTTGACAGGGAATAGGAGACAGAAAAAAGAAATTTAAAATTGAAAATGTAAAATGTAGAATTAATATATAATTGACAGTTGATGGTCATTAGAAACAGTAAAGGTACGGATATATATTTAGCATTTAACATTTAAAATTCAACTGTTCAGGAGGATTAGTTATGGGTGTTTTAGATAAAAAACTAGTGCCAATATTATTGTTTTTAGCAGGGGTCATGTTTATTTCAGCAGGTATAATTATGGCAGCTAAACCTAATGTAAAATATATAGACTATACTGATGAAGAAATAAAAAGAAGAGCTAGAGAATTAGGTATGGTAGATATAAAAGAAATTATAGAAAAGAATCAGTCTAAAAATGAAGAGAATAAGGATACTTCAAACAAAACGAAAGAGAAAGAAGAAGTTAAAGAGGAAAAAGATATAGTATTATTTGAAATAAAAAAGGGAGAAACTAGTGAAAGTGTAGTAGAAAGATTATTTAAAGAAGGTTTAATAGCAGATAAAGATGAATTTGCTAAAGTTGTATTTTTAAAGAAAGCTGAAAGACGCTTTAAGTATGGAGTATTTGAATTAAAAAAGGACATGGATTATGAAACTATAATAGATATACTTACAGGAATTAAATGAGAAATACATGAAAAGCCAAGGGTACTTGCCTTTGGCTTAAATTTTAAATTAGAATAGTTATAATAATAGATGGAAATGTTGTTAGTAAAGAAATAAATATATTTGCTATAAGTAGGTGAAAATATGTATATACATTCTTTTGGACCAATAGTTGATGAAAATTGTAAAGTTTTAATATTAGGTTCGATACCAGGAGTGAAATCATTAGAAAAAAATCAGTATTATGGACATCCAAGAAATCAGTTTTGGAAAATAATATATACGATGTTTAATGAAAAAGTAGAAGAAGATTATGATAAAAGAGTAAAGTTTTTATTAACTCATAAAATAGCTTTATGGGATGTAGTTAAGTCTTGTTATAGAGAAGGAAGTTTAGATTCTAATATAAAAATACCAGAAATCAATGATTTTAAGTCACTTTTTTTAAGATATCCTAATATAAAGTTTATATTTTTTAATGGTTCTAAAGCAGAAGAGATTTTTAAAAGAAAAGTTGATAAAGAACTGGTAAAAGAAAAACAATTATTTAGGCTACCATCAACTAGTCCAGCTAGGGCTATTTCTTTTGATGAAAAATTGAAATATTGGATGAAGGTAAAAGAATGTTTAGAAGAATAGTTTGTTATATAAAAAAATAATAGATTATTATAAAAAAACGGTGAGCTATCGCTTACTGTTTTTTTGTTAGTTAAATCTTAACAAAGTTTGCACCAAGTAAGGAGTAGTTTAATACTATCATTCACATATGTTAGAATTAGAGGCAGGATTATGAAATAAACTCTAGAATATAATTAAAAATGTAAATATATACATTGTAAATAGAGGTTATATCAAAGATTAAAAATGAAATTGGGAAATCACTTAAACTTATTTATTAAATTTTTTAGTGAGGATGATTAAGTATAAGGAGAATCGACTTATGTTCAAATATTTAACTATTCCAGTATATAACACTAAAAAGTATATTGAGCAATTAATAAATGATGAATATAAAATTACATATGGAATCGTATTCTTGTTGTTATTAGGGGGTTTATACACAATTACTGTATATGTTGGTTATATAAGAGGATTTGGAGCAGTTGTAGAACCATTTCTATCAATTCCTGCTGAAGAGTATTATTTGTGGGAAACTTTTTTTACTATACCTATTTTTTTCTTAATAGCAATTGTTTTTGCTGGCGTGAGTAGGCTGCTTTCTATTATGTTTCACGGAATTGGTTCATTTGAAAACAATTTTGTGATTTACTGCATTGCTTCGGTTTTACCAACATTGATCACAATGTGGATTCCTGAGACTATGCTAATTATATTTTTTCCAGATATGCGAGCAACTCCTTTAGGGGGGTTCAAAATAATGCCATCATGGATTGATTTAATACGCCAAATAATAGGGGTAATATGGCCTATGATAATTACCATAATTGGCATTAATATTTCAGAAAAAATTGGATGGTTAAAGAGTAGTATTGTTACTGTAGTTTCATTTATTCCGACGGCAGTTCTTATGCTTATATTTATAAGGTGAAATTAATAATAAGAAGGGAAATCAAAAATATTCTTTAATATTAGATAGATTGATTAAAAAAGATTCATAAATATAAAAAGTATAACTTTGGACTTGACATATAACTACAAAAAAGTCAAAGGATTATCTAATTTTTTTATTAGAAGGGGAGTGGAAATGAAAAGGAAAATATTAATTTTAGTATCAATGTTTATGCTTTTAATGACAGGATGTTCAAAAGTAAAATATAAGGAATTGGAGAAAAATTTAGAGGGGAAAATTGACCAAATAGCAAATAAAATCAAAGAAAAAAGTATGGAAAATAGAGAAGAAGTTTTAAAAAACTATTACGAAACAACAGAAACTAAACAAGTACCAGAAGTAATAGCAAAATATATATTACAGGATTCAAAAGAGACTTTTGATAATTTAAAAATAAATATAAATGGAGATATATACAAATTTGAACCATATTATATATCACAAAGGTAATGAATATGATACTCAATTAATATCAAAAAAAGATAAAAAATTTAATGTGTCTATATTAACAAATTTAATAAGAAGAAAAAGAGATGGTACATTTAAAATTTATAGAGAAGTATTCATAACTATAAGAGTTAAAGAAGAAAATAGTAAGTTTTTATTTGATGAAAAAGATTATTTTATAAAATCTAATTATCATCAAATATCAGCAATATATTTAGCAGATAATTATAATGAAAATTGGAGTGATTCTAAAAAATTAAATTGTAGCTATATAGGATACACTGAAGAAGATAAAGATAAAATAATAACAGTAATACGAGCAGAGTATTTAGACGAAGATTTAGCTGTAAAATTTACAATAAACAAAGAAATAAAAGATAATACAATAACAATAACTGCAAAAGAGGTAGACAAAACAGAAATAAAGAGGTAAGAAATTTTTAATAACTTAACAAAAGCGTATATAAAAGTTAAATATTTAATAAAATCATAACTTTGGACATGTGGTCCGAAGTTTTTTTGTATCATAAACTTCCTATTAATCTTAACAAAGTTTGTACAAAAGAAGGAATAGTTTAATAATGTCATTAGTATATATTAGAATTAGAGACAGGATTATAAAAGAAACTCTGTAATATAAATTTAAAAATGCAAAATATACCTTTTAAAATAAATGGGATTATAGAGATAATATTAAAAATTAAAAATGAAATGAGGGGATAGCTTGAACTTATTTATTAAATTTTTTAATGAGGATGATTTAGAAAAAGGAATAGTAAATTATAGGTTAAAACCTATAATTGAAATTAACGAAGGTATTCTATTTATTAATAAAGATGGCATAAATCAGTGTTTAGCAAGTTTTGCACCAAAAAAGTATGGACAAAACAATATTAAAGAATTAAAGATAAAAGATATAGATATTGTTAATGGACGCATAATTATAAAATTCGATATTATTGAAGAATTAAATGTTACTTCAAAAGAAGCCAATGCTCGTGCTTGGCACATTGCAGTAAGAGAGGGGCGTATAAGAAGAGAAGAACTTTTACCTTTAGTATCAATTATTACAGATGACCAGTTAGATGAAATCATATATGGAAAATACAATTTATATACAAGAAAATCAAGAAGTAACATAGAGAGGCTTGAGGAGTTAGAACGAAAGAATGATTGGTTAGGTATATATAAACTATTTGAACCTATAGACCAAATAAAAAATAAATTTAATGATATTTGGAATGATCCAGAAATTTTAAATAGTATATCATTTGCATGCGCAAAATTAGCACAGATAGGCGATGTACCTAGAGATAGGGTAGAAAGAGAAAAATATCTTAAAGAAAAAGCTAAGTATAGAAAAGAAGCTGAATTAATCAGAAAAAGATGTATAGAACTTAACCCTGACAATCCAGCTTATCTATCAAATTTAGGATATCTATATTATCACAATGTTATAGAACTAACTCGAGCTAGAGGTCGTAGAGATGGAAATGTAATTGACGAAATAAATAAAGCTATTGAATATATAGATAAAGCATTAATGATAGATGATACGCGAATTAAAGATCATTATAGGAAAGGTTATTTATTAACAGAAAAATTACCTAAGCAATTGCTTTATGGAGTAGCAGATAGTGATATACAACAAGTTGATAAAAAACGTGATGAGGGGATAGAGGAACTTAAAGCAGCTGTTATTAATTGGGAGAGATTAGATACTTTTATTCCTAGAGAATCATTTGAAAAAAGCAGGTGTAGAAAAGAATATATAAAATCAATATATCACTTAGGAAAAGCTTATTATGATAAGTTTAGTGTAAAGAAATATTGGAAAAGTGTTTATTATTCATTAGTTACAGACAATTCAGATTATTTAGAATTAACATTTAGTGATTATGTTGTTGATAATTTAAAAAAATCTCAAGATTATTTTATTAAATGTTGGAATGTAGAATTAGAAAACGATATAGATATTAGAAATGTAAATGAAATTAATAAAGTGAGCAAAAAATGGGTTTGTAACGCTGTTGATAAGCTTTATAGATTAGGAATTATAAATTTAGATTTTTATTGGGTTATTAAAAATAATTCAAGATATAATGAAGTCACAAAATTGAAGTTTTTAACAGTAGCTGAACAATATTTAAAATCTAGTTTATCAGTTAAATGGAATGACTATAATGAGAGAAAATCTAAAGATTATGTAGCAGAAAAACTAGCTAGAGTCTATATTTCTCGTGGAGATTATAATAAAGCAGTAGATATAATCAAGCAGTATTGCAATAAAAATATTAAGTCGTATATAGCCAATACTTTATCTTTAGCATTATATCTTATGAATAATTATGATAAAGTAGTTAAATATTTGCAAGAACCAGTTAGAGATAGACATAACAAAAATAAAGAACAATCAATAATACTGCTAGGATATGCATATATGAAACTTAATGAATACGATAAAGCTATAAAAACATTTAAACTTCTAAATGAAGAACAATTTGTAAGCTCAACAGCTTCAGAAATATCAGATGCTGCAATAGAGGAATGTATGGAGAAAAGTGAAATTCCGTTCTAAAATCAGTTTAATAAGGTGATGATTGATGAATGTAAGAAAAAATAAAATCATATTGGAAAATAAAGAGTTGATAGATAATTTTTCTATTGTTGATGATAAAAGACAAGTTCCTCTATATATAGAAAAGCTTATATTACATATTTTATTAAAAAATGTTTTTGGAAAAACCTTATTTAGTAATAATATAAATGATTATTTAAAAGAAATACCATCTTATTATCTAATGAAAGTTGCTAACTTGATAGATAGAGAAATGTATGTTTCTAATCAGAAAACGGATTATACGGATAAATATTATCTTTATTTATTGTATTATTTACCATGTAATATATATAAAATTTGGAAACCTTTTTTAGATTTATTATTAAGGTATGAAATGAAAGTTAAATTAAAAGTCTTAGATATAGGCACAGGACCAGGTTCAGTGCCTATAGGTATAATTGAATTTTTTAAAATATTGAGTCGTTCATTTAGTAAATATCGATATTTTATTGAATTTCAATTAGTTGATTCACAAGAAGAATTTCTAAATATTGCAAAATTTATTCTTACAGAAATACAGAAAGATTTACCTCAAAATTTAAAGATAACTTTTAATACTAATAAAATTAATATTGGGGAAGATGATACTATATTTGATTTAGGAGTTTTTGATATTATTACAATGAGTAATTTTTTAAATACAAATGAAATTGGCGATTTATATGATCCACTTAAATTTTTATCTAAAATAAAAGATAATTTATCAGAAGATGGTTCAATAATTATTATTGAACCAGGAGAAAAGAATAGTTGTATACAACTTAAAAATTTGAGAAATGAAGTTATTAACAATAAGATACTTAATATTTTTTCACCCTGTGTACCATTATGGGAAGATAAAGAAACTTATTTATGTAATTGTTTTACTACAGCTAAATTTACATGGAATAAACCTAAAATTATTAAATATTTACATGAATTTGGGCTAAGGAGGAACAAATATAAAGAACACGTTGCATTTAATTATGTAATTTTTAGAAAAGATAATAGAAAGAAATACAGAGCAGATAAAAATAAATTGAATTACACTTTTTTAAGAGAATTATGGGAAACAGATGAAGAAAGAGTTAATATCCGTGGAATTATTAGATTTGTTAGTTTAAACAATAATAAATATACTTTCTCTATTTGTGATGGAACGATTAGTGATTATAATAAATATAACGTATGGATTGACTTTAGTAGTAGCGATGTATTAGAAAAACATAAGCCATTAATTACTAGGATGAATATGGGTGAAAAAATTGTAATAAAAAAAGCGAAGATGATTAGAAAATCTAACAAATCTATAAGATTAATAATAGATGAAAAAAGTAAAATAGATGGATGTTATTAAATTAAAAAAGTTGGTGAAAGCCATGATATTAAGTGCAAGCAGGCGTACAGATATTCCAGCATTTTATGCTGAATGGTTTATGAATAGAATAAAAGAAGGTTACTTTTACAGAGTAAATCCTTTTAATACAAAACAAGTTAAAAAATTCAGATTATCTCCAGATAATATTGATGTGATTGTTTTTTGGACTAAAGATGCAAAAAATTTCATTTCTTATTTAGATGAATTGGATAGAAGAGGATTTAGATATTATTTTCAATATACACTTAATGATTATCCAAAATTGTTTGAGCCCAATTTGGATGATATATCAGAGAGAATAGAAACTTTTAAGAGATTGAGTAATAAAATAGGCAAAGATAAAGTTATTTGGCGATATGATCCAATAATTATAAGTAATATTACGCCAATAGAATATCATCTTGAAAAATTAGATATGCTTGCTAATGAGCTTAGTAATTATACTAATAGAATTATAATTAGTTTTGTTGATTTATATGGAAAAGTAAAAAACAGAATGGATAAGCTTAAGCAAAACAAAGGAATAGAGATACAAGATATTACGATTTATTCTAATAGAGAAAAGTTGATAGATTTTTGCAATAGTATAAAGCGTATAGCATTAAATAATAACTTAGAAATTTATAGCTGCAGTGAAGAAATAGATTTAACTAATATAGGCATAGAACATGGTAAGTGTATAGATGTTAATTTAATTAATAAGCTATTTGACCTATATTTGCCATATAAGAAAGATAAAAATCAACGAAAAGAATGTTTATGTGCTGAAGCTGTCGATTTGGGAATGTATAATACATGTGATCATAGATGTATTTATTGTTATGCTAATATAAGTGATAAAGCAATTATTAATAATATGGCAAAACATGATATAAGTAGCCCAATTCTTATTGGAAAATATGACGGAGTAGTAACAGATGGTGATAATAAAGGTGAGCAGCTAAGTATGTTACAAAAGTATTTGTAAAATAACGAATAAGTAGATTTTAAGAAAAACAGTGAGCAGTTAGCTTACTGTTTTTTCTATTATTATATTTATTTAGCTTAAGCATATAATTAAGTAGATGGAGGTGATAGGGGATTGGGCAAAAATAAATACATAGTTTTTATAATACTCATAGTAATTTTTTTATTATTTATAAAAAGCAATGATGAATTAATAAGTTCAGCAGGATTAAAAAAAGATAGTTTGAAAGAAGTAAATAAATTACATAGAGAATATGAGATATGGGAAGAGAAACAATTAGAAGAACATTATAATTATAAAAATTTAGTAATCCTAGTTGATATAGATAAAAAATATCTATATCTTTATGATGCTGATACAAATAAAGTTATAAAAAAATATGTTGTAGCTACAGGAAAGCCAAGTACTCCAACACCTATAGGCAGTTTTAAGATAATTGAAAAAGCGAAATGGGGTGGAGGATTTGGCTCAAGATGGATGAGAATAAATGTACCATGGGGAAAATATGGGATTCATGGAACGGATAAACCTACATCTATTGGTTATAATGCTTCACATGGATGCGTTAGAATGAGAAATAAAGATATAGAAGAATTATATGGTATTGTTAAGTACAATACACCAGTTATTTTATTTAGTGGTCCATTTGGACCATTCGGTTATGGTTTTAGAATATTAAGACCAGGCGATAGGGGTTCTGATGTACAGGAAGTTCAAAGAAGACTAAAAAGAAAAGGATATTATTATGGACCTATAGACGGAATTTATGGTGATTCGATGAAGTATGCATTATATAGATTTCTTAAAGATAATAAATTACCCAAAGATGACAGAATAGGATATTTAGTATATAAAAAATTGGGTATAATTTTAATGGAATAAACTTAATAAAGGCTTTTTCTATGTTGTAATAAAAGCAAAAACGGACTATAATTTAAACGTGATATTGTATGAAGAAGGGAATGATGAACATGTTTAAAAAAATAATATTACTAGGGGTAGGAGGTTTTATTGGAAGTAACTTAAGATATTGGATAACAGGATGGGTAACAGATATCTTTGGTTCATATTTACCTTATGGAACCCTAGTTGTAAATGGATTGGGTAGCTTTATACTTGGATTTTTGATGATGTATGGTGCTGAGGTTGTAGAAATAGATCCTCAAATACGTTTACTTATCGGAACAGGTATGTTAGGTGCATTAACTACATTTTCTACATTTTCATATGAGACAATTAACTTGTTCAGAGAATCTAGTTATTTTTTAGGTCTATTAAATATTTTCTTAAATATGGGAATAGGTTTAACTTCAGTATGGTTAGGTTTTGTATTAGCTAAATCTCTAATTTAGGGGGATTTTTATGAGAACACAAAGTAAAGGGAAATTGCTTAAAATTTATATTTCTGAATCTGATAAATATAACGGATTATCGCTATATCATTTGATAGTAGAGCAAGCAAAAGAATTAGAAATGGCTGGAATTACAGTATATAGAGGAATAGAGGGATTTGGAGGACATCATAATCTGCATACGACACATATCTTTAGATTATCAGATGATTTACCAATAGTATTAGAAATAATAGATTCAGAAGAAAAAATAGACCAATTCATATCAAACATAGAGCAGTTTATAAATGATGGTTTAATAATAACACAAGAAAATATAAATATGATTAAGTTTAATGATAAAAAATAGCTTTGTTAAAAGTTGCAAGATATTGTTGAATAATGAAGAATTTTTTGTTTAATTTAGCTTGAGCAGGGTATAAGCGTATATAGATATATATTTAATACGCTTTCTAGAGGAGGGGGAACTAATGTTATCAGAAAGATTATTAAAAGAATTAAATGAACAAGTTAAGTACGAGTTGTATTCAGCTCATTATTATTTGGCAATGGCTGCGTATTGTGCGCAGCAAGATTTAGATGGATTTGCTAATTTCTTTAAAGTTCAAGCTGAAGAAGAAAAGTTCCATGCTATGAAGTTTTTTGATTTCATAAATGAAATGGGTGGAAGAGTTACAATGCAAGCACTTGAAGAACCAAAAAATGATTATGAATCATTAGTAGATGTTTTTAAATCTGCTTTAGAACATGAAAAATTTGTAACTAAGAGAATATATAAACTTATGGATATTGCTACTGAAGAAAAAGAACATGCTACAATAAGTTTATTAAAATGGTTTGTAGATGAGCAGATAGAAGAGGAAAATAGTATGAAAGCTATACTTAAAAAATTAGAAAGATTAGGAGACAATAGTCATGGAATTTACATGCTAGATGAAGAACTAGCTCAAAGGACTTTTACTCCGCCAGTTGCATAATGCAAAAAACAAAGGTAGACTTTAAATTTAAAGCCTACCTTTGTTTTTAGTTAATATTATTTAATTATCTAGTTGTAGTTGTTCCACTCATGCTTCTTTGAGCTTGCTCAACTAGTCTCTTAGTCATGTAACCTCCTACGTAACCATTTTGTCTTGCAGTTAGGTTACCTTTATCCATTGAGTCGTAGTTTGATAATCCTAGTTCGTTAGCTATTTCAGCTTTCATTTGATTTAATGCTTGTCGAGCTTCAGGAACTACTATTTTATTTCTTCCTGGTTTTTGATATGCCATCATTTACCCTCCTTAATGTATTTTTTTATTTTTGTTTTATTTTGTTGTACTAATATTATGTGTAATAATACGCTAACTAAACCATGTAATTTTATGCAGCATTACATCAGGATAGTAAATGATGTAGAATATGATTACTATACAAATTAATTCTGCATATTGTATAAATTAAAAAAATATCATTTTTATTCCAAAAAAAATTAAAATAATTCCTCCAAGAAAATCTGCATAATCTCTTATAAATTTGAGTTTTCTAATATGTTTGCTTATAAAAAAAGAAATAGTTGTAAAAATTGAGGTTGTAAAGCCAACAATAATACAATTTTTAAATAGCATTAATTTAGAAGTGAAAACATTAAATATAGAAAAACCTATAACTAAAGCATCTATACTAACAGATACTCCTAATATCAGTATTAAAACATAATGAAGAGAGTTAAATTTATCTTTATTATCAAAACCTTCTTTGAACATTAAAGTACCAACTAGCAATATTATGCTCCCACCGACTAAACTTGGAAGCTTAAAAACATACCTATTAAAGAGGTTTCCCAAATATCCTCCTATGAATGCAAAATAAAACTGAAAAAATCCAAAAATTATTATTGTAAAAAAAACACAATTTTTTTTAATTTTTTTATCTAAACCAAGAGATAATGCTACTCCAAATGCATCTAATGCTAGTGCAACAGATATTAAAAACACGTCAAATATAAGCAAAAATACCCCTCCTGATAGGTTTGAGTTTACGTACATTACATACTTATGTTTAGGATATGTTTAATATTATTGAATATAATTTAAATATATCTAATACAATGTATTAAAAATTAAGGAGATGGTCATATGCTCTCTCCAAGCCTTGAAGATTATTTAGAAGAGGTTTATAGATTATCAAGAAACAAAAAAGAAATAAGAGTTAAGGATATAGCAGATTGTTTAGGAGTTTCAATGCCTTCTGTTGTTAAGGGATTAAAAAAATTACATGACTTGGAATACATAGTGTATAGACCCTATGAGAAAATTTATATCCTTGAAAAAGGAGAAAAAGAGGGAAAGTTTTTAATAGAGAGGAATAGGATATTGCGTGAGTTTGTTGAAATTATCGGGTCGGATTGTGATGTAAAACAAGAAGCAGAGGCTATGGAACACTACTTTACTATTTCTACGATAAAATGCATTGAAAAATTAGTTAAATTTTTTAAGGAGAACAGTGACGTTTACGAAAAATTTAAAAATTATAAAATACAGAGTAGTTTAGAAAATGTCAAAGGAAAGACTGACAGCTAGTAGCAATTAGCTATTCGTCACTCGCCATTCGTTTTTTGAATATCGAAAGGCGAATGACGAATAACAACTATATCTAGTACCTAGTACCAAGTGCCTAGTATCTAGTGTCTAGTACCAAGTACCTAGTACCCAGTACCTATTTTATGATTATAGCTAATAAATTTATAATTAATGTAACTAAAATGGCTATCGAAGTAGTTAGTATAGCAGTAAAAACAGGCCATTTAATGCTATTTGTTTCATTTTTTATAGTTAGTAGAGTTGTTCCACATGGAAAATGTAATAAAGAGAATAACATAAAGTTTAATCCTGTTACCCATGTCCAGCCGTTATTAATTAATAAGTTTCTTAGAGCATCTAAACTATCTAGTTCAATCATAGCTCCTGTAGATAAATAACTCATAATCAGGATTGGAAGCACAATTTCATTTGCAGGTAGACCTAATATAAATGCTAGTAAAATAAAACCATCTAATCCCATTAAATTACCAAGAGGATTTAAAAAGTAAGCAATATGATTTAATAAGCTTATTCCACCAATGTTGATATTAGCAACCAGCCATGTTACAGCTCCTGCTGGTGCGGCTACTAATACTGCTCTTGATAAAACAAACAATGTTCTATCTATTAAGGATCTAATTAATATTCTGCCTATTTGAGGTTTTCTATATGGTGGTAGTTCGAGAGTAAAAGTTGAAGGAATACCTTTTAAAATTGTATTAGACAGTAGCTTTGATACTAATAAAGTTATAAATATACCGATTAGAATAATACCTATTACTGATACTGTTGCAGCAATTGTGCTAAATTTTGGAGAGACTAGTGAACTGAAAAAAATTGTTGATACTGCAATAAGCGTTGGAAATCTGCCATTGCAAGGGACAAAACTATTTGTAATTGTAGCTATCAAACGTTCTCTTGGTGAGTCAATTATTCGAGTTGCTATAACTCCTGCTGCATTACATCCAAACCCCATACTCATTGTTAAAGCCTGTTTTCCATGAGTTCCAGATTTTCTAAAAAAATTATCTAAATTAAAAGCTACTCTAGGTAGATATCCTAGGTCTTCTAATAATGTAAATAGTGGAAAAAATATAGCCATAGGTGGTAGCATTACAGACACTACCCAAGCAAGAGTTCTATACATTCCTAAAACTAATATACCATGCAGCCAATATGGAGCATTAATATACATAAAAAATGCAGTTAGCTTATTTTCTAAACCAAATAATATTTTGCCTAATAACTGTGACGGATAGTTAGCACCTTGTATAGTTATCCAAAAAATTAGACCTAAAAGTAATAGCATGATTGGGTATCCAAAAATTCTAGATGTCAGTATATCATCAATTTTTTTATCCCAATTAATTTTTCTTTTATCTTCAATTGTTAGAACTTCATTTGCTATTTTTTCTGCTTTTTCATATATAGCAGTTACTATGTTGTCACTAATATTTACATCTGTTTTGAGTTTGTTATTTAATATGTTAGAAATTCTACTTGATGCATCTTTAATGGAGTCCATAAATTCACCTCTCTTAATCCGAGTATTTTTTAAGAATATTATCTATAGAATTAGAAATAGCTTTATCTCCATCTATTAGCCTTAATGCAAGCCATCTGGTGTTATATTTTGCACCTAAAGTTTCTGCTAAAATTGGCTCAATCTCTTCAACAATAGATTCAATCTCATCACTATATTTTAATCTATAGGGATTTGCCTTAATATTTCCATTAATCATTTGATAAATTGTTTCTAATAATTTGTCTATACCTTTATTATCTCTTGCAACAGTAGGGATTACTGGTACACCAAGTCTATTTTCTAGTTTTTCTATATCTATTGATATCCCTTTACGTTTTGCTTCATCCATAAGATTAAGGCATACGATAACTCTATCAGTTATTTCCATAACTTGAAGTACGAGATTTAGGTTTCTTTCTAGACAAGTTGCGTCAGTAATTACAATAGTTATATCTGGATTGCCAAAACAAATAAAGTCTCTGGCTATCTCTTCTTCAACTGAGTTAGCTAACAGAGAATAAGTTCCAGGTAAATCTACAAGTAAAAATTCTTTATCTTTATACTTAAATGTTCCTTTAGCATTACTTACTGTTTTTCCAGGCCAATTACCAGTATGCTGATTTAATCCTGTTAAAGTATTAAACAAAGTACTTTTTCCTGTGTTAGGATTACCTGCTAATGCAATTACTATCATATCTTTTTCTTCTTTAACGGTATCGTATTTGTTCTTTAGTAGTGATAAACCTGTTGATTTACTGGTAAGTCCCATTTATTATCCTCCTCAATCTAAAATTTCAACGATTACATTTTCTATTTCTTCTTTTCTTAGAGCAATTATTGCTCCTCTTATGTTATATGCTATCGGATTTCCAGAAGGACTTATTCTTTCAGTTTTAACTATTGTATTTGGTATAAGTCCTAAATCCAGAAGTCTCCTTCTAGGAAGTATATTTTTTGATAACATTTTTATTCTGGCTTTTTTCCCAACAGGAAGCTCATTTAATGGAATTTCATGTTTCCTAATTTTATAACTAACAAATGATTTGCTTACAAGTTCCATAACATCACCTCTCTAGTTAGCTTAGGTTAACTTAAACTAAAAAAAATAATTAGTCTTGGCTAACATTAGATATCAAATAAGTTTCTAATGACATTATATGGGATGGATTAAATATGTGTGACTAGGATAAATGAAGAAGAAAAAGGTTAGTTATGAATAATATAGTTGTATTACAATTAATTATTAACTGTTGTATATTATTTAAAAACAGGAATTATATAGAAGGATTTCCTATGAGAATTATAGAATTTTTATAATCCATAGAAAATTATATACCTTATTAAATTGTGAATAATTTTAAATATAATTTCCGTTTATGGATATAAGCAAAATCTTCCTTATAATTTATTTAAATTGAAGATTTTGTTCTAGAGAACTTTGAATTTTATAAAAGGGGTTTTGCTATGAGTAAGATAAGTAATTGTCTGAGAATGCTAATTCTTTTAAAAAGTAGAGGCAAAATGAAAATAAAAGAGCTAGCTGAAATACTAGAAGTAAGCGAAAGAACAATACGAGAGTATAAAAATGAACTAGAAAAAGCTAGGATATATTTACTAAGTGAACCTGGAAAGAATGGGGGATATTATTTAGATAAAAACTCATTTATTTTTAATTTAGATTTAGAAGAAGCAGAAATTTCTTCTTTTTTAATGGCTAAAGAATTTCTTGAAAAAGAAGATAATTTTATGTTTTTAAAAGAATATGAAAGAGGTTTAGATAAAATTAAGGCTGCTTTAGAAAGAAGATATGACGATAGCGAAAGTCAACATATAATAAAAGTTTCGAGACCCAACATAGATTTAGAAAATGAAAAGAAAAAATATTTGGATATCAGCAGTTCAATAATATCAAGGAATAAGTTAAAAATTAATTATTTTTCAATAAATTCGGGTTTAGCTGAAAGGATTATAAGACCATATACACTTTTTATGTACAAAGGGTTTTGGTATTGTATTGGATATTGTGAGCTAAGAAGAGAGATTAGAGATTTTAAATTATCTAGAATTAAAAGTTATGAATTGCTAAATGATACTTTTGATAAACCAATTGATTTTAAATTAAGTGACTATTTAGGACATAATAGCATTTTTAAGGACAAGCTTTATAGTATAAAACTGAAAATAAAATTTCCTATGTCTATTATAGTCAGTGAAAGGATTTGGAGTGAAAATCAAAAAATAATATTTAACCAAGAAGACAACTCTATTCTATTTGAAGCAACAATGAGTGGTTTGCCAGAGATAAAATCATGGATTTTAAGTATGGGTAGTTGTGTAGAAATATTAGAACCTAAAGAATTGAAAGAAGAAATAAAAGAGGAAGTAAAAAATTTAAAAGATTTATACAAAATTTAATATGTGACAAATATACTTCCACGTATATATGGTAATATTTTCTTAAATAAAAGGGAAGGAGGTGATTTAATGAGGTTAAGCTGCTCTTATGAATGCGATGTTTTACCTTTATCTTACAGAATGATGTTTGTAAGTTTAATAAAAAAATCACTAGAAAAATCAAACAAAGAATATTTTAATACCTTGTATTATTATAAAAACAAATCTAATAAGAAAAGTAAAAATTTCTGTTTTTCAGTGTATTTAAATGATTTTAGTAAAGAAAATGAAAATTTCAAAGTAAATGGGAAAATAATTTTAAACATAAGCTCACCAGATCATGAATTTATGATAAATCTTTATAATGGGTTACTTAAAAATACAGAGTTTGAGTATAAAAGCTATAGACTAAAAAAAGAAAGAGTAAGGCTTATAAGAGAAAAAAGGATATTGAAAGATAAAGCTATTTTTAAAACATTGTCACCAATTTACATAAAAGACAAGGTGGGTAATTCGCTATCACCAGAAGATGAAAGATATGAAGAAAATCTTAATTACATATTAGATTTAACTTTAAGAAATTTTAGAGGATATGGGCTGAAAAGAGAGATAAAATTTAATCCGATTAATCTTACTAAAGTTGTAGTTAAGGAAAAAATAAGAGGCTATATTGAAAAAAATGATAATGATTATTTGTATTTAAATTCATATAAAGGTAGTTTTTATCTCGAAGGGGATGTAGAAGATTTGAATGATATATATATGCTTGGAATTGGTTTCAGAAGGAATCAGGGATTTGGAATGGTGGAGGTGATTTAATCTGAAGTTAAGGTTATATTTGAATGATTGGTTTGTAAACATGGGGATAATAGGTTTTATGAGAATTTTAAAAAAAGCTGGTAGATATAATGAATTAAATATTGAGGACAATTTTATAGAGTTTGATAGTTGTTTATTAGAAAATTTCCACAAATATTATTTTAATTATTTTTTAGAAAGATATGATATTTATAAAAGAGAAAGTAAAAAAGTTGATATTTATTTGCAAATAGGCAAGAAAGAGGAAAAATATAAAGATGCGGTAGAGTGGATTAAAAATGTGGTTGGTAATAACAGAAATAAAGTAAAAGGGAAGTTTGAAGATAAAAGTATAGAATTAAAATTTAATGAATTATATAGTCAATTAGGCAAATTAAAAAAACATATAAATTATAAACAATTAGAGGATTTAGTTGAAGAATTTAAGGTGTTGATGGAAACAGAAGAAGTAAACGAGAAGTTAACGTTAAATTATTTTAGGAGTATATTATCAACACATTTTTTCGGGCAAGCGAGTTTTTTGCAAAAAGGTTGCTCAAGTAAGAGTTTGGTAGAACAAAGTGCTATAATGTTTAAAGATTATATAAAGCCAATATTAGAAGAAGTTAGATTATATAATAAAATAGAAAAAATTAAGGATATTAAAGAATTTGGAGAGTTTATTGACCAAGAATTGAAAAACAAGAATAATTCAAAATTTTATTTAAAAATTCTTAAGTACGTAAAAAAGAATGTTTTAAAGAAAGGAATTGAATTAGAAAAGATAAAAGAATATTTGTTTAATAATTTTGGTCACTGTTCTATATGGGAAGAATATATAGCTTCAACGGATTATACAGAAGCTATTTTTATACCCTTAGCTGTAAGTAATACTAATGCACAGAATTTTATGTGGAATTTAAATACTTCATATCCTATTAGTAATTTAATTAAATTTATTTTGCTTTGTTCACCAGCAGGCACTACAGATATGAAAAATAATTATTTTGGATTTGTAAATATGGATGCTAGTGTAAATGAGTTATATAGAGTGAATGAAAATTTTATGAGCATGAAGGATGAAGAAAATCCTTTTGAAAGTTTAGTTTATGACATACTTAGTGAAGCAACTAAGAAAAGTGTATGGACTTTACAAAATATTTTATTTATAGAATTTAGTGCAAATTATGATGCTAAGAATTGTAATTTAAAATATTTTAATATTCCAAAGAATATTGCTAAATATTTTAAGAATTATAGTAAGAAGGATTTGGTATTAATATATGATAAAAAATTTAAAGGCAATCTTGTAAATTATATTCTGAATAACAAGGATATGAAGTATTTAATACAAGATAAGCTTAGAGAAAATATAAAGAATTCTTATAAGGATTCTTATGATTGTTTTCTTGCAACTAGAGCTAGGTTTACTTTAAAAAAAGTTATTAAGGGGTGTGAGGAAGTGGATAGTAGTAAACTATGGGTAATATATAAGAGCGGTCAAGATTTAAATTCATATTTTAAAGAAAAAGAATCAGAAAACAAAATACAAGGTATTGCATATAGATTGTTAAATGCTAGTAAATCAGGTAATAAAAAAGAATTTATGGATTCATTATTAAGAATATTTATGGCAGCAGGTAAAGAAGTACCAAGTTTATTCTTAAATGTTATGCATGAAAAGGATTTGGATTTTGAAACAGTAGCACATTCTTTTATATCAGGTTTAATTTCTAATAGCAATAGAGAAGTGAAGGGGGATTATTAATATGAAAAGAGGATTAACGGTTACAATTATTTTTCAAGCAAATTCTTTGAATTATGTTGGGAAAATAGGTAATATTATAGAGATAAAAAAATTAAGTAGAAATAATGGGAATACTTATACTTTTGCCTCAAGGCAATGTTTGAGATATGATATTGTAAGACTTGGTAATGAGTTATTCAATTGGAAATTAGGTACTGTTTGTAAAAATGGTACTATTCAATTTACAAAAGATACTACTATAGATAAATCGGAAGAAGTAGATTTATTTGGGTATATGATAACTGAAAGTAAATCTAGTGCTATTACTCGTCCAGCAACAGTTAGGTTGAGTCATGCAATTTCAATAGAGCCATATAGGAGCGATATGGAATTTTTAACTAGCAAAGGGTTGGCAGATAGAATAGGTGAACATCCTGATCCAGTAAATATAGAGCAGCATCAGAGTTTTTATACTTATACTGTAACTATTGATTTAGAGAAAATTGGCGTAGATAAAAAAACAAATTCAGATGAATATATAGTTTTAGATAATAAAGAAAGAGCTAAAAGAGTTAATCAGTTACTAACAATTTTAAAAGTATTAAATAGAAACATAAGAGGTAGACAAGAAAATCTATCACCATTATTTATAATAGGAGGAGTTTATGATATACCTAATCCATTTTTCCAAGGAAGAGTAGATTTGTTAACAAAAGGAGGAAAATATTATATTAATACAGATTCTATAAAAGATACTTTAGAATTAACTTTGTTTGATAAATCTATAAAAGAAAATACTTATATAGGATTAGTGAGTGGGATATTTGAGAATAAAGGTGAAATAGAAAAAATATTACCAGATAGAGTTTTATCAATAGAAGAGTTCTTTAAAGTATTACAAAATGAAGTAAAAAGGGTGTATGGGGTATAAGCTATGAGAGTGTTAAAATTGAAATTATTCCAGGAAACAGCTTGTTATAAAAAGCCTTTTGCTTTCAAAACTTGGGAAACACATCCTTTACCACCTTATTCTACAGTAATAGGAATGCTTCATAGTATTTTAAATGCAGAAGAATATATTTCTATGAGTATAAGTGTTCAGGGTAATTATGAAAGTAAATTCACAAACTTTCAAAGTATATATTTTTACAAACCAAAAGAAATAACTAAAATGCCTCTTAATATTCATCTTTTATACAATGTAAATCTAATTATTCATGTTAGAGCTGAAAATGAAATATTAGAGGAAATAGTTTTTGGTATTAAAAACTTAAATGAACATTTATCTTTAGGTAGAAAAGAAGATTTGGTTAGAATTGATGAAGTGAAATTTGTTGAAGTAAAAGAAATAGATATTGATGAATTGGATGACGGAAGAAAAATAGAGTGTCCAATATATATTCCTATTGAACAATTACCTGAAGATGTATGGGGTATAAGCTATAGGCTAAATTGGAAGTATAAAGTTATAAATGGATTAAGACAATGGGAAAAAATAAATGTGAAATATGTGGAAAGTGGTGAAATTATTAGTTATGATAACTTTTTACAAGATGAAGAGGGTGATTTAATTTATTTTAATACCCCACTATAATGTGGGGTATTTTTTGGAGGGATCTATAATGATTTATGCAAAATCAGAACCAGTAGAAGGTTTAAAAGAGCATACAGATAGGCTAATAAGAAATTATGAGAATCTAAAGAAATTATATAGTGATAAATTGAATAATGAAATAATGTGGAAACTCTTATTAATTGCTGTTAAATATCATGATGTAGGTAAGGTATATTCACCATTTCAAAATGTAATAAGAAAAAAGATAGGATTACAGCTTTTATCTGAACCTATTTCATATGATATACCTCATAATTATTTATCACCTGCTTTTATTCCATATAATAAACTTAATATTAATAAAGATGAAATGAAGATATTAATACAATCTATTGGGTATCATCATGAAAGGGATAAGGAAATTGATATAGATAAAATCAAGGAAATAATAGATAAAGATTTAAAAAAATCGATAAAAGTATTAAAAACTGAATTGGATATTGAAATTGCTGACAAGATAGGGACTAAATATGTATCAAAATTAATAAAAAGAATAAAAACAGATGATAATTTTTATTATTTGTATGTTTTAGTAAAGGGATTATTACATAGAATAGATCATTCTTCATCTGCTCATCAAGATGTAGAAGTTGATAGGCATAAGAATGTTGGGGAATATACTTTGAGATACATGAAGAGTAAGAAATTTAGTTTAAGGGATTTACAAAAATTTGCATTAAAAAATAAGGATAGAAATTTAATAATTATAGCTTCAACTGGTATTGGAAAAACTGAATCTGCTCTTTTATGGATAGATAATGACAAAGCCTTTTTTACACTTCCTTTAAGAGTAAGTATTAATGCATTGTTCGATAGAGTTAGGAAGGATATTGGATATAGTTATGTTGGATTATTGCATTCAAGTAGTTTAGATTATCTTGATGAATCAGGATACGAAAATTGGGAAGAAATATATGAACAATCAAAGATGCTTTCAAGTAAATTGAATTTTTCTACGATAGACCAGGTTTTAAAATTTCCATTTAAATATAGAGGGTATGAAAAAATATATGCAACAATGGCTTATTCAAAGGTAGTAATAGATGAAATACAAGCATATAAGCCAAGTATAGCTGCAGTTATATTAAAAGGTTTAGAAATGATATATAAAATAGGCGGAAAATTTATGATTATGACAGCTACTCTTCCCACAATATATATAGATTATCTGAGAAATAGAGGGATAATACAAGAAAAAGATCTTGTAATTAGAGAATTTCTAAGTAGTAAAATAAGACATAAGATAAGTGTGAAAGAAAAAGCAATTTATGAAGATATTGATGAGATTATTGAGAAAGGGAAAAATAGTAAGGTAATAGTGATAGTAAATACGGTAGATAGAGCTATAGAAATATATGATTATATATGTAGAAGAAAAGGTAAATTACAGAAAATATATTTATTACATTCTATGTTTATACAAGAACATAGAGCTAAATTAGAAGATGAAATAAAAGATTTTGCAAAAGATAAAAACTTAAAAGGGATATGGATTACAACTCAGCTTGTAGAAGCATCTATAGATGTGGATTTTGATTATTTATTTACAGAATTGTCAACATTAGATAGTTTGTTCCAAAGATTAGGAAGGTGTTATAGAAAAAGAGAATATGATATGAATGAACCAAATGTTTATATTTATACAAAAGATGTTAAAGGTATAGGAAGCATTTATGATAAGGATATTTTTGAATTAAGCTATAAAAAGATAAAAAAATATAATATGAAAAAATTGACTGAAAAAGACAAGGTAAAAATGGTTGAAGAATTATATTCTAGAGAAAGTCTTCAGAGTACAGAGTTTGTAAAAGAATTCGAAAAAGCTTTAACTTTTTTAGATAATATAGATGATTATGATATTAATTCAAAAGAAGCTCAGAAAATACTTAGAGATATACAGAGTGTGACAGTTGTTCCTAGAGAAATATATGATAACATACAAGATTTAATTAATCAGTTTAAAAACGAAAAAAATAGAGATAAAAAAAGAGAGATTAGAAGAAAGATTATGAGAAAGACAGTAAGTATTCCGATCTATAAAGCAAAAGGCAAAGTAACTAAAGTAAATATAAAAGGATTAGAATATATAGGAATATTAGAGAGAAAGTATGAGTTTGATGAAAAAAAGATATGCGGTAAAGGTATACTTATAGAACAAGAGCTTGCAAATATATTGTAAGGTAAGGTGATGTAATGGAATTTAATCTAGATAATTTTAAAGTTCAAGGAGTAAAAGTAAATTACTATTATATATGTAAAAGGAAACTATGGTTATACTCAAAAGGAATAACCATGGAACAAAATAGCGATAGAGTAATGATAGGTAAATTAGTTCATGAAAACTCTTATAAAAGATTAAAGAAAAAAGAAGTATTAATAGATGATATGTTAAAAATAGATATTTTAGATAATGATTATGTAAGAGAAGTGAAAATAAGTAGTAAGATGACAAAAGCGGATAAAATGCAGCTTATGTACTATTTGTATTATTTAGATAGTTTAGGAATAAAGAAAAAAGGATTAATAAACTATGTAAAAGAGAAAAGACAAGAAGAAATAGAACTAACTGATGAATATAAGAGGGAAATCGAAAAAACTTTAATTGACATTAAAGAAATTTCACAAAAAAGAAAACCTCCTGAATTAGTTAAATTACCATATTGCACGAAATGTGCATACTACGAGTTTTGTTTTGTTAAAGAGGAGGTGTAGCTATGTCAAGAGATTTTTATATATTTAGTAATGGAAGATTAAAAAGAAAAGATAATACAATATATTTTATAGATTGCTTAGAAAATAAAAGAACATTACCTATTGAACAGATAAACTGTATTCACTTATTTGGAGAAATAGATTTAAATTCTAAACTTATAAACTATTTATCACAGTACGGAATAATGCTTAGCTTTTACAACTATTATGGTTATTATTCTGGCACTTATTATCCAAGGAAAAAGAATGTTTCGGGTTTTACAGTAGTAAATCAAGCAAATCATTACAATGATTATGAAAAAAGACTTTATATAGCAAAAGCATTTGTAGACAGTGCTGTTCATCATATTCTTAAAAATATGAGAAGACATAAAGAGGGAATAGAGGATTTAATAGAGAGAATTCAAAACGAGAGAAAAAATATAGAAGAAGCACAAAGAATAGATGAATTAATGGGGATAGAGGGGAGAATAAGAAAAAGTTATTACAAGTCATTCAATAAAATATTAAAATCAGATTTTGGTATTCAGAAAAGAGAAAAAAGACCGCCAACTGATCCAGTAAATGCAATGATATCTTTTGGAAATAGTTTGATGTATACAACTGTATTGTCTGAAATATATAAAACACAGCTAGATCCAACGATAAGTTTCCTTCACGAGCCATCAGTTAAAAGATTTTCATTAGGATTAGATATTTCAGAAATATTTAAACCTTTAATTGTTGATACAGTAATATTTAGTTTAGTAAATAATAGAGTAATAACATTTGATGAATTTGATATAGAGGAAGGAATATGTTATCTAAATGAAAAAGGTAGAAAGAAATTTATTTCAGAGTATGAAAGAAAATTAGGTACAACTATAAAACACAGAAAATTGAAAAGAAAAGTATCTTATAGAATGTTTATAAGATTAGAATGTTATAAGCTTATTAAACATTTCATAGGCGATGAAGAATATAAACCTTTAAAGGCTTGGTGGTAATATGTTTGTTATACTTACATATGATGTTGGAGAGAAAAGGGTTAATAAAGTTAGAAAAAAATTAAAAGAATATTTAATTTGGACACAAAATTCAGTATTTGAAGGGGAAATAACGGAAGGAAAACTGAAAAAGTGTCTTTATGAGGTAAATAAAATTTTAAACAAGCAAGAAGATTCTCTTTATATTTATGAAATTAGGACATCTAGTCATATAAAGAAAAAAATAATTGGTATTGATAAAAGTTTTGATGATATTTTTTTATAATTCATAGGGAATTATATATCTAATTAAATTGTGGATAATTTTAAATATAATTTCCTTATGGATATGGGTAAAATCTTCCTTGATAATTTATTTAAATCGAAGATTTTGTTCTAACCATAATTTTTAGTATAATGATATGATAGATGATGGGATTTATTAAATAAGTTTTTGAAAAGTACTTTAGGATTTTGTTTTAAATCATAATTGAGAAATTTTAAGGTTGCAGTAAAGTAATTTTAATTAAAAAAGCTATGAAACTTAAGAAATATCTTAATCAAAAGGTCATTAATTTATCTTACAAAAAACACTATCGCAACTTTACTGCAAAAATACTAATTATAATTAAATTAAAATATGCTGTAAACTTTTAAATTTCTTATAAGTAGCTATTATAAAAATGGGGTTTTATATTAACTATGTGGAATGTAAAGACTTTTTTAAAACCTATTGCATTAGTAAACTGTCCTTTGTTTTATATTAACTATGTGGAATGTAAAGGCAAATTATACAACTAATATTGATAGTAAAGTTTTTGAGTTTTATATTAACTATGTGGAATGTAAAGTTTTTTAGCCAAATTGTTGCATGATCTTCACCTATAGGTTTTATATTAACTATGTGGAATGTAAAGTATCTCCATCTCGTTCTAATACTTTTGAATTATATTTAAGTTTTATATTAACTATGTGGAATGTAAAGTCTAAAGCATTCACTTCACTAACAAACATATCTATTTGTTTTATATTAACTATGTGGAATGTAAAGGTGAAACCTTCCAATTCAGGGTTATAATCTGGTAACAGTTTTATATTAACTATGTGGAATGTAAAGAGTTTCTTACCGACATTTGGTCCAAATAATGCTTTACCTGTTTTATATTAACTATGTGGAATGTAAAGGGGTTTTTCTATTACATTCAGTCCTTCTATATCTAAGTTTTATATTAACTATGTGGAATGTAAAGATAATACTATCTAAATCATTATTACCTGTTGAATTAACGTTTTATATTAACTATGTGGAATGTAAAGGTAAACAAAATTTTCTTTACATTCTTATCTACAATATCAGTTTTATATTAACTATGTGGAATGTAAAGTTCCACCATCACGAACTAAATTTCTACCCTTATAAGTTTTATATTAACTATGTGGAATGTAAAGGCTGCTCTTATTTCCCTTTTATATTCCCTAACCTGTGTTTTATATTAACTATGTGGAATGTAAAGTAAATATTGACTGCTCTTACTGCTACTGAATATGTCAGTTTTATATTAACTATGTGGAATGTAAAGTAAATATTGACTGCTCTTACTGCTACTGAATATGTCAGTTTTATATTAACTATGTGGAATGTAAAGGTGAATGATGCTCAAGCAGTTAGTTGGTTGGAGTCTATGTTTTATATTAACTATGTGGAATGTAAAGTTCGTAAGGCTTCTCTATTTCATTAACATTATTTATTCGTTTTATATTAACTATGTGGAATGTAAAGAAGATGTGAAAAGATGTGAAAGAGAGGGGGCTATTATGTTTTATATTAACTATGTGGAATGTAAAGGAATACTACATCAACTTGGTCTAATCCCCAAGGAAGTGCGTTTTATATTAACTATGTGGAATGTAAAGTGAGAAAAAACCTGATAAAGTCACACGCACAAAGCAGTTTTATATTAACTATGTGGAATGTAAAGTTAGAGGGTGCTGAATATTTTAACAATGTTTTGGATGGTTTTATATTAACTATGTGGAATGTAAAGTAATTGAAAAAATATATTTCCCTTATGATTCAGTAAGTTTTATATTAACTATGTGGAATGTAAAGTTTTCTTTTAGTATCTTACTTGCTCTATCAAATTGTTTGTTTTATATTAACTATGTGGAATGTAAAGATAGGTAAACCACATGATAGATATTATGTAGTTAAATGTTTTATATTAACTATGTGGAATGTAAAGATATTCTAGCATTAGGTCATTGGCACCAGGCAGAATAGTTTTATATTAACTATGTGGAATGTAAAGATTATAGAAGAAAATGTGGCAAGATTGATAGAAAAAGTTTTATATTAACTATGTGGAATGTAAAGGGAAACTTAGAAGCAAGAATGATTCTTAAAGCTACCTCTAGTTTTATATTAACTATGTGGAATGTAAAGAGAACAAAGGTCAGATATGGTTTTGAAATATCGTTTTTAGTTTTATATTAACTATGTGGAATGTAAAGAATGGTAGGTATATTTTCAGAAGCAAAAACAGGTGGTGTTTTATATTAACTATGTGGAATGTAAAGAGAACAAAGGTCAGATATGGTTTTGAAATATCGTTTTTAGTTTTATATTAACTATGTGGAATGTAAAGAAAGAAGGAACTAAACAGTTTGATAAATGGATGGATGAGTTTTATATTAACTATGTGGAATGTAAAGTATCCTACGACTACGTCTATACTGTCGCCATACTTAACAGTTTTATATTAACTATGTGGAATGTAAAGATATTCGGTTCTTAAACCTCGAAGTATCATTAAATAATTAGTTTTATATTAACTATGTGGAATGTAAAGAATAGTATCTCCTACAACATACCTAAAAGCACCTAGTTTTATATTAACTATGTGGAATGTAAAGAAATTATAAGCATCTTCAGCATTATACTCATTTCCTTCGTTTTATATTAACTATGTGGAATGTAAAGCTTGATGAGTTCACTAAAAGGTTACAGAGTGAGGCAGATGTTTTATATTAACTATGTGGAATGTAAAGCTGGCTAACAGAAGATAGAAAACTAGTTATTGAGTTCAGTTTTATATTAACTATGTGGAATGTAAAGTTTTAAAAATAAGACTTAAGACCTACTTAAATTATATGGTTTTATATTAACTATGTGGAATGTAAAGTGCAAATATGTAGATAGGCCTAAAAGAGATAAATTTACGTTTTATATTAACTATGTGGAATGTAAATTTGTAACATTCTTCATAACAAGTATAAGGGTAGTTTATTTTGCATTAGATATAGAAAATATAAATAAAGGTAGATGAATTGATCATCTACCTTTATTTTATTCTTTTATATAGCAAGCAACTATTTCACCGTAGTATAGAATATGGTAGTTTTGGTTCGGATAATATTTTTGTTTGATATCTTCATTAACTAGTGCTGGTTCCATAGCTTGTTGATAGACTACTTTACATTCATAATGCAATTCACAATCTCCAACAATTGGGGTTGATAAAACTTTACCATTTTCGCATGATAAATTACACTCTTTAAATTTATCAAAATCTCTTCCTGATTTTGTACCACAGAAAGCTAACTCCTTTTTCAAGTCTTTATTTAAAGGAACACTTATAGTAAATTCTTTTGCTTTTTCTAAAAGCTCATATGTATATCTTGAATAACGAACAGCTACTGTGAAAATTGGTTTGTTCCAAATAAATCCTATATTTCCCCAACCTATAGTCATTGTATTAATCTTGTCTTCGTGTTTAACAGTTAAAAAAGCTCCTTTTGGTAGTTGTTTAAGCATCTCTTTTGAATATTCGTAGTAAGCTATATCTCTATACATTTGAATTCCCTCCTATAAATTCTTTCTACCATTATATAATATTTATTTTTATTCAGCATTTAAAGTTTTACTTATTAGAATGATAAATTGAAGGAATTTTTAGAATAAAGTCGAATTATTTAAGTTAAAGCGGGGAGGGATTTAAATGAAATTAAAATTTTTTATTACAGCATTCATAGTATTTCTACTGGGTATGGCGATGCCTTGGATAATAACAGGAAGTAATTACGTTGCAGAATTGACAAGCTTTGAACTTGCAGTAATAGTTGTAGTAGCTTTAGTAATTCCTTATGGATTTACACTGCTAATGGGAAAGTTTCAAAAGGCATATGTTGTGAAATCTAGTGAATTATTAAATAGAGTAACACAAGGCAGTCTTACTCAAACTATAAAAGATGGTTACGATAAAACATTTAAAGAGATGGTAGTATCATTAAACAAGATGATAGCTAATATTAGAAGCTTAGTAGGAAAAATGCTAGTTGCTTCAGATAAAGTTTCTACTTATTCTGGGAGTATAGCAAAAGACTGTGAGGTAGTAAGTCAATCCATTGAAGAAATATCAACAACTATAAATGAAATTTCTCAGGGACTTGAATTTCAAGCTGAAAGGGCTATGAATACTAAAAATAGTACTATGCAGATTGTTGAAAGTTCTCAGACAATTGCCAACTTTGCTGAGGATACATATTCTATAACAAGAGAAATGAAAGAAAAGATAAACGAATCTGGAGAAAAACTTCAAGGATTAATTGATAATTTAGAGAATAGCGAAAAAAATAATGTTGAATTAGCTGTTGAAATAGAGAATTTGAATCGTGATGCTAAGGAAATAAAGGACATAATAGCTATAGTTAGTGGAATAAGTGAGCAAACAAATCTCTTAGCATTAAATGCAGCAATAGAAGCAGCAAGAGCTGGAGAAGTAGGTAAAGGATTTGCAGTGGTAGCTGAAGAGGTTAGGAAATTAGCAGAGGAATCAGAAAAATCTGCTTCTAAAATAAGACAGATAGTAGAAAATATATCTCAAAAAATAGATCGTATAGCTGAGCATATTGAGATGCAGGTTACAGATATGAAAAAGAACGTGCAGTATGCTGAAGAATTTAAAGAATTGTTTGATAAAGTTAAACAGACATCTGATGCTACTTTAAATTCTACAGAAGAGATACTAAAACTATCGGAAAGTGGCATTTCACATGCCCGTAAAGTAGATGAACTTATGGAAGAAATATCTGCGGTTACACAGCAGACTGCAGCAGGAATGGAAGAAATAAATGCTTCTACTCAAGAAGAAGTGAATTTGGTTAAGGTAATTTCTAAGTCAGTAGAAAAGTTGACTAACATGTCAAAAGAATTAACTGAATTTATCAGAGAAATTGAAGGTAGCTATAAAATTAGTAAAGATGATGAGAAGAGAATAAAGGATGCTGAAAAAATTCTGAAAGATTCAACAATAGAGTATGGATTAGATAATCCAGAAGATGAAGAAAAGGCACGAAACTTTATTGATAATATAAGTAGGAAATATGATAAACTTTTTGAAGTAGTTGTTGTATTAGATTCTAAAGGAGATGTAAAAGGTTCTACTATAGCTATTGATGTAGATAATTTAGCTCATAGATCTTATTTTAAAGAAGCTATAATGGGTAATTCATATATTTCTAAACCTTATATTTCTATTATGACAGATGACTACTGTGTGACAATTGCTATTCCTATAATATTTAACGGACAAGTAAATGGTGTGGTTGTTGGTGATGTAAAACTTTAAAGTTAAATATTATGCAAATAAAACCCCTTAAAGTAGATTATTGTTTTTATGCTATCTACTTTAAGGGGTTATTTAGTTACAAAAGAAGTTTAATAGTATTTTTTGCTATTCAAACATTCTTGTACAATATCTAATGTTTCACCGAATCTTTGGAAGTGCACAATTTCTCTTGCCCTTAAGAATCTTAAAGCATCTTTTACGCCAGGATCGTCGCAAATATTGATTAAATATTCATAGGTTGCCCTTGCTTTTTGTTCAGAAGCCATATCTTCATGAAGATTTGCTATAGGATCATCTTTAGACTGTATAAATGTAGCAGTCCAAGCATATCCTGACGCATCATGAGGGAATGGGCTTTTACCATGATTTACATAGTGAGCTTCAAGTGGAGTACCTTCTATATCTTTTATAGGAACGTCTTTTATAAGTTTCCATACGATAGTTCCTATAATTTCCCAATGTGCAAGCTCTTCAGTTCCTATATCAGTTAAAATACCTTTTGCTTGATCAGTAGGCATTGCCCATCTTTGTGTTAAATATCTAATACCTGCTGAAAGTTCACCATCTGGACCTCCAAACTGCTCTAATATCATAGCTGCAAGAGTTGGATTGCAAGTATCTACTCTAACTGGATATTGTAGCTTCTTTTCGTAAATCCACATAATTTAACCTCCTATCAATATTCTATTTCCCATGGCCAAGGGCTTTTTGTATATTCCCATGGATATTTACTTAAATCGTAATTAGTTAGAGGTCCATATTTCATGCTATACATATTTGTAAGTTCTTTATATCTCCTTGAAAAAGTATTGTGAAGAGCTACAGCTCTTTCATCGTTTGGATGGGTATCGAGGTATAAGTTTATATCAGTTAAGCAAAAGCATATTTCCATTATTTCTTTTAGCATATCCAATTGGTTAGAATCCACAAAAAACACCTCCAAATTATTACTTCTTAACAGGTTTATATGGCATATATAGTTCAGGGAAAATAGTTCCTTTCTTTAACGCTTCTTCAGGACAATATATTTTACCCATTATCTGATAGGGAATATATGCTTTAGCAAGTTCATAATAAGGATATTTTTTCATGTCCACTATTACCCCTCCTGAAAAATATATTTTGTAGTAATATATTACGTTTTTTTAAGCATATCTGTGACTAATGCTATATTTTCTTATAATCCATAGGAAATTATTATACCTCGTTAAATTGTGGATAATTTTAGATATAATTTCCGTAATGGATATAGGCAAAATCCACCTTATAATTTATTTAAATAGAGGATTTTGTTCAAAGTTTGTACTTAAAAAAATCATATTGACTTGTAAATTTGTCATATGTTAACCTATACATAGATACATTTAAATATATCTATTTAAAAACAGGAGGGACAGTATGACACAGAAAGTAAAAAAACAGAGCGAAGGGCTTGATTTCTTTGGAAGATATCTGACTATATGGGTAGCATTATGTATAATAATAGGTGTGGCAATAGGTCAATTATTTCCTGTATTTCCACAAGTGCTAAGCAAATTTGAATATGCTAAAGTTTCAATACCAGTTGCTATACTTATTTGGCTTATGATTTATCCAATGATGTTAAAGATAGACTTTTCAAGTATTATTAAAGCAACTAAGAAACCAAAGGGCTTAACTGTAACATGTGTAACTAACTGGCTTATTAAGCCATTTACTATGTATTTAATTGCTAGTTTTTTCTTGAAAGTTGTTTTTAAATCATTAATACAACCTGGTTTAGCTTCAGAATATCTAGCAGGAGCAGTTTTGTTAGGAGCAGCACCATGTACAGCTATGGTATTTGTATGGAGTCATCTGACTAAAGGAGATCCAGCTTATACATTGGTTCAGGTTGCAGTAAATGATATAATCTTGTTATTTGCATTTACTCCAATAGTAGCATTCTTGCTTGGAGTCAGTAATGTAACAGTACCATACGATACTTTGATTCTTTCAGTTATATTGTTTGTAGTAATTCCATTAGCTGGTGGTTATCTATCTAGAAAGTATATAATTAGAAAAAAAGGTATGGAATATTTTGAAAATGTATTTCTAAAAAAATTTGACAATATTACTATTATAGGGTTATTGTTAACATTGATAATAATTTTTTCATTCCAAGGGGAAGTAATTATTAATAATCCAATCCATATAGGACTTATAGCAATACCTCTTATAATTCAAACATTTTTTATATTTTTTATTGCATATGGATGGGCAAAGGCATGGAAATTACCACATAATATAGCAGCACCAGCATCTTTGATAGGAGCAAGTAACTTCTTTGAATTAGCAGTAGCTGTAGCAATATCACTATTTGGTCTAGAGTCAGGTGCAGCATTAGCAACAGTTGTTGGTGTATTAGTTGAAGTACCACTTATGTTAACACTTGTTAGAATAGCAAATAAGACAAAACATTTATTTAAGCATTCTTGGTAATAAAATATCTATAATAATCTGAGGAGGAATTTTAGTGAAGAAAAAAGTTGCTTTTGTTTGTGTTCATAATTCTTGTCGATCACAAATGGCAGAAGCTTGGGCAAAGCATTTAGGTAAAGATGTATTAGAGGTATATTCAGCAGGGACAGAAGAGTATCCAGAAGTTAAGCCTAAAGCAGTTCAAGTTATGGAAGAAGTGGGAATTGACATGAGTGACCATTATCCTAAACTTTTATCAGATATACCTGAAAAAATAGATATCTTAATAACTATGGGCTGTGGTGTAGTATGCCCTTATGTGCCATGTGACCATAGTGAGGATTGGGGGCTTGAAGACCCTTCTGGCGGCCCTATAGAAGAATTTAGAAAAACAAGAGATATTATTAAAGAAAAGGTAGAAGACCTTATAGAAAGAGTGAAGAGTAAAAAAATATGAGGGATTTAATATCCCTCTTTTAATTTATGTTTTATTTATTCCTATATAAAGTTATAGATAGAGAAGTTCCGTCAAAACTTACTTCTGCTTTATCCACCATCATTCCTACAAGTGTAAGTTCTGTGTCACTATCACATTCACCAGCTAATTCCCAATAATATTCTTCTACTTCTGATTGTCTTGGGTAGTTTAAAAGTTCTTTAAGCTGCTGAACTCTAACGTCATTACAATCTATATTATCACTTTCAAGATGTATTTTAAAATAATCTTTATGATTTTCTAAGGATATATTCATGTTGTTAGTACCGTGGAGAAAACAGAAAGTAATTAACTCATCAAGAATTTTTGATATTCTTTTTATCTCATGTTTCATATTAATCCTCCTTCTTGAAGGCATCAATAATTGGTACTAGTATAGTAGCAACAATACCACTTGAAAAACCATTATTATATAAATTAATTCCTCCATGAAGATATCCTACATTCATTACTACAGATAAATGAACAAATCCAGCAAGCATTCCTGCCAAATAACCGTAAGTTCCTGAAATAGGAGCCATACTAGTTCCAAATAGACCAGTGATTACTAAAATAGTTGGGTTTACTTCTTTAGTAATTAAAATACTGCCTATTAAGACACCTATTAGAATTGGTATAGAGTTTTTAGGGTGTTTTCCAAAAGATGAAAAACCTACAAGAGTTAATAATCCACCTATAACAGGTCCATTAATTACCCCACCTGTTATTATAACATAAATTATACCTATGAGTCCCATTAAGCCCATATTGATTAAAGTTAAACCAAAGCCTGTTAGCTGTGTAAAATCTGTAATAAGCCTTCCAGTAAACCAAATGAGTCTTTTATATCCTTTAAAACTTTTATTGTTAAAAAGGTAACCTAATATGATTAAAGTTAAGAAAAATATAGTAAAAAATACTTTTAAAATCATATCATATTCATTAGAAAGTATAATTTTATTCTCGACAGTGAAACCATAACTTTTCATAATAGACATAATTATTGTTCCAATAAAACCTGCTGCAAATCCTATGTTATATAGATTGTAACCATCGTGTACTCTTAGCATATGTGCTGAAAGTGGAGGAATTATAAATCCAACTAATATTCCTACCAAAATACCTAATAGTATGCCAATAGGTACAGGAAGATTTAAACCGTAAGCAAATTCATTTACTAAAGGTGATAATGCAGTTGCAAACATAGTAATCAATATGACATTTTTGAAATTTGTTTTTTGATATTTAGAATAAATATATCCTCCAATATAAATAGGCCAAACGTTAAAAATATTTTTCCCGAAAAAAGCAAAACCCATAATTATAAAAATAGCTGATATAACTGGTCCATTAATATTTATTTTAAGTCTCCATATAATATAAATATTCACTAGAGTAAGGATAGCGGAATTAATTAAAGCAGCACCTAAACCACCGACTTTAATATAATCTGTTATAAGAATATCTGGATGAATTATTATCTTGAAAATTCCATTTACTATATTAGTTGGAGTATCAATAATAAGTGCCAGTAATATAAATGAAATTGGCAGTATAAGCATTATATACAGTTTAGTTTTTATGTCTATTTTATTAAAATTTAGTTTTTTCAGTAAAATCACCTCCAAGTATTATTCTTTGAAAATCTATCAAAAAAGTAGGGATTAATATACATAATTTGTAAGAAAAAGTTTGCAATATATATGATTTAGTTTTTTAGAGGAATGAAAGAACTTAAGAAGTGCTAAATCAAACTTAGGTGTGTTTATACTATTTTATCATAAATATAACAATATAAATATAACAAAATCTTAATTTTAATAAACTATAAGGTAAATTTTGTTGAAATCCATGAATGGAAATTATATTTTAAATTAGTTTTGGTTTAATAAGGAATATAATTTCTTATGAATTAGAAAAAAATTGACAAATTTTTTTATATATTGTAATATTAAAATATATAGATAGAATGAGGTGATGACTTATAAAAGAAGTAGTAAATCAAATTGAAGAATTAACTAAAAAAGCCGATATATTAAAGGCTATTGCACACCCAGTAAGATTATGTATAGTTAAAGGACTTTTAGACGAAGAAGGATGTAATGTAACTAAAATGCAAAATTGTTTAAATATGCCTCAATCAACAATATCACAACATTTAGCAAAATTAAAAGCAGCTGGTGTTGTTGAAGGCAGGAGACATGGTGTAGAAATTAAATACTATTTAGTTAATGAAGATGTTAGGAAAATTTTAAAAGCAATATTTTAGTTTGTTTTTTATGCTTGATTTTGTATTTTTTTTAACAATATAATTTGATTATTAATATATATTAATAAAAAGATTAATGAGGAGGAATTTTTATGTCAAAAAAAGTTTTAATTGTAGGCGGTGTAGCTGGAGGAGCTTCTACGGCAGCTAGATTGAGAAGACTTGATGAAACTGCTGAAATTATTATGTTTGAAAAAGGTGAGCATATTTCATTTGCAAACTGTGGTTTGCCTTATTATATTGGCGGTACAATTGAGCAAAGAGATGCTTTACTAGTTCAGACTCCAGAAAAAATGAGATCAAGATTTAACATCGATGTAAGAGTGAAAAACGAAGTATTATCAATAGACAGAGAGAAAAAAGAAGTAAAAGTAAAAGATTTAAACAGCGGAAAAGTATATAAGGAATCATATGATTATTTAGTATTATCTCCAGGTGCCAGCCCAATTAAACCACCTATTCCAGGTATTGATTCACCTAATATATTTACTTTAAGAAATATACCTGATACAGATGCAATAAAAGAATATGTAGATAATAAGAAGCCTAAGCGTGCAGTAGTTGTCGGTGGTGGATTTATCGGTATAGAAATGGCAGAAAACCTTTATGATAGAGGTTTGGAAGTTTCTATTGTAGAAATGGCAGACCAAGTTATGGGCCCTATTGATTTTGATATGGCTCAGATTGTACATCAACATATTAAATCTAAAGACGTAAAATTATATCTAAAAGATGGAGTTAAGGAATTTGAATATAAAGATGGTGTAACTAAAGTAACGCTTCAAAGTGGTAAGACTTTAGATGCAGATATAGTAATACTTGCAATTGGTGTAAGACCAGACAGTAAATTAGCTATAGAGTGTGGTCTTGAGGTCAACCAAAGAGGCGGAATAATTGTTGATGAGTATCTAAGGACATCAGATAAAAATATCTTTGCTATAGGAGATGCAATTGAAGTAGTTGACTTTGTAAATGGCTCTAAGACTATGATACCACTAGCTGGGCCTGCAAATAAACAAGGTAGAATAGTAGCAAATAATATAGCAGGTAGAGAAGAAAAATACAAAGGAACACAAGGTACTTCAATAGCAAAGGTATTTGATTTAACAGTTGCTTCAACTGGTAATAATGAAAAGATATTGAATAGAATGGGCAAGAAATATGGTAAAGACTATAAAATAGCGCTTATACATTCAAAATCACATGCAGGATATTATCCTGGAGCAATACCAATGACTATCAAATTAATATTCAACTTAAAAGGAAAAGTATTAGGTGCTCAAATAGTAGGTTATGATGGTGTAGATAAGAGAATAGATGTTATTGCATCTGCAATAAGATTTGGAGGTACAATTTACGACCTTAAAGAATTAGAACTTGCTTATGCACCACCTTACTCATCAGCAAAAGACCCTGTAAACATGGCAGGTTTTACAGCAGAGAACATACTAAAAAGAGACGTAGATGTTATTATGTGCAATGAGTTAGAAAAATTAGATAAAAATGAAGTGATTATACTTGATGTTAGAGATGAAATTGAAAGAGAATTAGGATATATCGAAGGTTCAATTAATATACCATTAGATGAGTTAAGAAATAGATTGGATGAATTAGATAAGGAAAAATTAATAATCCCATATTGTGCTATAGGACTTAGAGGATATCTAGCAGCTAGAATTTTAAAACAAAATGGCTTTAAGAAAGTTAAGAATTTAAGTGGAGGATATACAACTTATAGTTGTATCTTCTGTCAAGATGAAGATGGAGCTTCGAAATGCGGAGGAGTTACTTGTGACTCAAATGTAGACTTTAATGAAGGTGGCGAGCCAGAAGAAATAGATGTAAATAATCTAGAAGGAAAAACTATAAAGTTAAATGCTTGTGGCCTTCAGTGTCCGGGACCTATAATGCAGGTATATGAAAAAATGAAGACATTACAAAATGGAGATATTCTGGAAGTAACTGCGACAGATCCTGGTTTTGTGAATGATATAAAAACTTGGTGTAAAAGAACTGGCAATACTTTGATAAAGACTGAAAAAAGACCAAAAGAGTTTGTAGCTTTTATTAGAAAGGGTACAGGTGGAAACATTGTTGTTAAAGATAGCAAAAATAATAATGTAGTACAGACTGCAAATGACGGTAAGACAATAGTTGTATTTAGTGGAGACTTAGATAAAGCAATAGCTTCATTTATAATTGCAAATGGTGCGGCTGCTATGGGTAGAAAGGTTACAATGTTCTTTACATTCTGGGGACTTAATATACTAAGAAAACCAGAAAAGGTAAAGGTAGAAAAAGGTTTTATGGATAAAATGTTTGGTATGATGATGCCAAGAGGAAGTAAAAAATTAAAATTATCACAAATGAACATGATGGGCATGGGTGCTAAAATGATAAGAAGTGTAATGAAGAAGAAAAATATCTCTTCATTAGAAGAATTAATAGAACAAGCTAAGAAGCAAGGTATAAGATTAGTTGCATGTAATATGTCTATGGATGTAATGGGAATAACTAAAGAAGAGTTAATAGATGGTGTAGAAATTGGTGGAGTTGCTAGTTATCTAGGAGCAGCTGAAGAATCAAATGTTAACTTATTTATTTAGTATTAAAAGAGGGACTTTGTTCCCTCTTTTAATTTAAAAAGTTGTTTAAAGATTTTATGTGGGGGTATTAATAAATCGGACAAGAAAAACTAGGGTAGGGGGTATGTAAATATGAATGCAATGACAGCATCAAACTTACGTTCAGCATATGGCGGAGAAAGTCAAGCTCATATGAGATATAAAGTATGGGCAGCTAAGGCAGAAGAGGAAGGATTCAGTAATGTAGCAAGATTATTTAGAGCGGTATCATTCGCTGAAGAAATTCATGCTACAAGTCATTTTAAGGCTTTAAAAGATGAAAAAGGTGATTTTTCAGTTACTGCAGGAGCTGGATTTGGATTAGGCAGTACTTCAGAAAATTTACAAGGAGCTATAGATGGAGAGAATTTTGAAGTTGAGCAGATGTATCCTGCTTTTATAGAAGTATCTAAAATGCAAGGAGAGAAGAGAGCTACAATTTCAATGCAATATGCATATGAGGCAGAAAAAACACATGCAGCTCTTTTTACTAAAGCAAAAGAAGCTGTAGATTCTGGAAAAGATGTAGAATTTGGTGACTTACATGTATGTGAAATTTGTGGTTATACTGTAGAAGGAGAGGCTCCTGAAAAATGTCCGATTTGTGGTGCTAAAATCGAAAAGTTTAAAACTTTTGGTAAATAATGTTAAAAAACAACAAAAAAATATCCAAAAACATCCCACTTTGGGATGTTTTTAATTTTTTTTAATAATTTAAGCAAAAAAAATAAAGGAAAAAACAATATCTTGTAGAATAAATAACTTAGTGCAAAAAAATAAGCGAAGGTGATGGTATGATTATAAAGGATATAGAACAATTTATTAGTCAAATTAAATCTGTTCTTTCATGTAAAATCGTTGCCGATGAAAACGGTAACATTCAAGAGGTACATATACTTTCTGATACAAAAAGAAGTCCAAAACAGGTTTCTAGAGATGTACAGTCAGGTTTAATATCAAGATTTGGTTTAGATATAGATCATAAAAAAATAAGTATTGCTCAAATTGATGAAAGAGCAGCTGAAAATAAGGATTTTAGATTAAAATTAAAGACAATTGAGTTTTCGACATCAGGGACAAGAGCAAATATTAAAGTTATATTAGAAAAAGATGAAGAGATTTTTGAAGGAGAAGTCTCAGGAGTAAATACTGTTTCAAACTCTCAAAGACTTCTAGGAACTGCTGCGTTAAAGGCAGTTGAGAAATTTTTAGGAATTGAAGACAACTTCATACTTGAGGATATAAAAACTGTTGGGTTAGCAGGACGAGAGGTTGTAGTTTCAGCTATTACTTTTGTTACTACTAACCATGAAAAGCTGCTATCAGGTTGTGCTTTTGTCAATAGGGACAAAAAAGAAGCAGTGGTAAAGGCAACATTAGATGCAATAAATAGAAGTATTATTAGACATTACAGTGGTAATTAGGCCGGCTAACTTTTATTTTTATCTTTAAACTTACTTAAACACTTTTTTTCTCTTTAGCGAAGCGAGTATAGCCTGTTGGAATAGCGAACCAACAGAAAAAATCATAAAGGGGGCTATATTCGATGAAAAAAGTATTAATGGTATTAGTAAGCTTATTAGCTTTAGTATTAGCTAGTGGAGCAAATATTTCTTGGGTATAATGTAGTTAAAGCCGGCCTAAGATAAGGAGGAGAAAGATGAAGAAGTTGCCGTTTAAACTAAAATTATTTATAGCTTTAGTAATAATATTATCAGGTCTACTTATGAAATTATTAATAAATACATATGATATTGTTTATGATTTACCCACAATAATTTTCTGGTCAATTTTAGCGATAATTACAGAGTCTTTATTAATATTTATACCAGGAAGTTCAGGAGGAGTTTCTGTTGGATTTGCTATAAGCTTAGCATCTATAATGATAGGGGGGCCTTTATTTGCAGCTATAATTACAGCTTTTGGCTTCTTTTTTAGGGTTTTAAAAATACCTGATAGAGGGTACATGCATTTATTTAATACACCTTTTTATAAAACGATGTTTAATGTTTCTCAAAGTATAATTAACATAGGCATATCGGGAATTGTTTATACTACGCTTGGCGGAGTTTTTGGAAAGAGCAGTTTTGTACTTGCTTTTTTACCTATTATAGCTGCTTTGTCTATATATGTACTGTTGAACACTATGATTATGTCGATATTGATTTCTTTGCTTAGTAATGAAAGATTTATTGATGTTTGGAAAAAAAATATTAGAGGTATAATACCTAATTTAATAGCAGTAGGAACATTAGGTGTAATTATTGCTTTAGCTTATATTTCATATGGTGCTTTTGCAGTAGTATTATTTTTTGGTCCATTATTATTAGCAAGATATTCATTCAAATTGTATATGGATATGAAGCATGTTTATATGGAGACTATTCAAGCTCTTACAAATGCGATGGAAGCAAAAGATGCATACACAAAAGGTCATGCTGATAGAGTGGGAAAGTATGCAGTTAAGTTAGCTAGAGCATTAAATCTTTCAGACAAGAAAATTGAAAATATAAAAAATGCAGCAATTTTGCATGATATAGGTAAAATAGGTATTGACGACCAAATATTAAAGAAGCCAGGCAAACTTACTGATGAAGAATATCAGAAAATAAAAGAGCATCCATCAATAGGTGCTGAAATATTAAAAGGAGTTAACTTCTTAAAAGAAGTTTCAAATATAGTAAGACATCATCACGAAAGATATGATGGAAAAGGATATCCTGATGGACTTAAAGAGGATGAAATTCCTGTAGAAGCAGCAATTCTTGCAATAGCAGATGTATATGATGCAATGACATCTGATAGACCTTATAGAAAGGCATTGTCAAAGGATGTAGCACTTAGTGAGATTGAAAAAAATGCTGGAACGCAGTTTGATCCAGAATTTGCCAAGATGTTTGTGAAGGTAATGAGAAACGAAGAGGAGAAGGAGATGCTAACTAATGTTAATTGAGTCAATGGCAACTTCTCTAGTTGTAGGTAAGGTTAGAGGGGGAAAACTAGAAAATATCGGTAAAATACAGATTAGAGGTTGGTATCTTTTTGTTTTAGGTTTTATAATTGAATTTGCAAGTGTGTATTTAAAAATAAAAAATTTTGGAGTAATAAGTACTTTTGTTGATAAATATTTTATTTATATACACAGTTTATCTTATATTTTAATCTTTATTGGACTTATACTTAATTTTAAAAACAAATCTATGATATTAGTTTTTATTGGAACACTTCTTAATTTTATAGTTATTGTTGCAAACGGTGGCAGAATGCCTGTATCACCTGAAGGATTAAAAGCGGCAAATTTAATTTCTAATCTAGAGATGCTAAAAAAGGATATGATTATAACGCATACATTAATAACTGATTCTACTAGACTTCCTATTTTAGGAGATATTATACCATTAATAAAGCCATATCCATTTCCTAAAATGATAAGTATAGGAGATATCTTTCTAGGTCTTGGGATATTCTTCTTTATACAAGAAGCAATGACTAAGAAGAGGATTTTCTCAAAAAAGAGTAAAATGATAAAATTTGAATATAAGAAAAATTAGGAATTAAGAGAGTAGGAATACTCTCTTTTTTAATGCTGTAAAACACAAATTACAATTAACAATTGATAATTAACAATTGACAATTTACAATCTACTGTCAGCTGCTAAATAATTTTACATCCCTGTCCCCCATTCTCTAATCTCAGCACCCAGCACCAAGTACCCAGTACCAAGTACCTAGTACCAACTATTTTCGTAGAAAAGTATAACATAGGTTTTATTGTTAATAATATAAATAAATATGTGCATATATTTTGAAAGGATGAAAGATTTGTTAGTAAGACTTTTTATAATAGCTATAACTCCTGCTATATCAATTGCATATGCAGTTTATCTCAGTGATAGATATGATAGAGAACCTATATCTCTTTTATTAAAAACATTTATATTTGGAGCTTTATCTGTAATTCCGACTATTATAGTAGAAAGGTTTTTAGCTTCTTTTAATTTTTTTACTGGGATACTAAGTGCATTTTATACAGCATTTGTAGTTGCAGGTTTTACAGAAGAGTTTTTCAAAAGAGAAGTAGTACTAAGACTTGTATATAATAGCAAATATTTTGATGAAAAGCTTGACGGTATTGTATATTCTATATTTTCAGCTTTAGGTTTTGCTACTGTTGAAAATGTTATGTATGTAGTTTTCAGGTTTAGCTACAACTCTTATGTTGGTCTATACAGAGGGATACTTTCAGTACCAGCTCATGCAATTTTTGCAGTAACTATGGGTTATTATCTTTCTATATCAAAATTTACAAATGATTTGACAGAAAAAGAGTTGAATCTAAAAAAATCTTTATTTATACCAGTTATTATTCATGGCATATTTGACTTTATATTAATGTCTAGAATACCAATTTTAGCAGTATTATTTATTCCGTATCTAATATATATTTGGAAAAACAGCCAGACTAAATTAAACAGATATATAACTGAATCAAGAGAAAGATTTAATAGAATAAATAAAGAAAAATAATTTAATTAACAAACAGGAATAAAAGGTTTAAAATAGAATTAGGAATATAATTTCCTATGGATTATAAAACAATAAAAAGGTGACCTATATGAAAAGAAAAAGATTAATTTTGAGTATTTCTACATTTTTTTTATTTGTTTCACTTTTTTTAACAGGGTATATTACAGATAAATATAAGACAAGCCCTAAAAGTACAGTTGTATATTATAAAAAGCCTGATGAAGTATTAGAAATGCAGCTTAAACAAGATTATAAGGTTCAAGTGACTATTGTGGCAACTGGAGATATAATGTTTCACAATCCTCAGTTAAAAAGTGCACTGGACGTAAAAAATGGAGAATATAATTTTGATGATATGTTTAAATTGGTAAAAAAATATATTGAAGATGCAGATTTAGCTATAGGCAATTTTGAAACAGTAACTGCAGGTCCAGAACACGGCTTTAAAGGCTATCCTACTTTCAATACTCCCAAATCAGCTATAAAAACACTTAAAGACATAGGATTCGATATCCTATCAACAGCAAACAATCATAGTTTAGATGTAGGCAGAGAAGGATTAGTTGAAACTATAGAAAACATACAGGAATTTGGACTAAAAAATGTTGGAACATATAAAGAACCTGTAAAAGAAGTGCTTATTGAAGATGTCAAAGGTATTAAGGTTGCTGTTATGTCATATACCTATGGTTGTAATGGACTTGAATCAAGACTATCAGAAGAAGAATTAAAATACATGATTAACTTTATAGATGAAGATAAGATTAAAGAGGATATAAGTTTTGCAAGAGAACAAGCGGATATTGTGGTAGTAATTATTCATTGGGGGAACGAATATCAGAGAAAACCATCTGAATTCCAACTTTCATTAGCAGAAAAGATGTTTGATTGGGGAGCAGACATTATATTAGGCAGTCATCCTCATGTTATACAAAAAGCTGAGTTGAAAACAATAAATGGACAAGTGAAATATGTGATATATTCAATGGGTAACTTTATTTCTAATCAAAGATATGAAACTATAAAAAACAGATATACTGAAGATGGTGTAATAGTTAAGATTTGCTTGGAAAAAGATTTTGTAAAAAATAACACGAGAATAAAAAATGTAGAATATATTCCTACTTGGGTAAATAGATATTTATCTGATGGCAAATATAAATATGAAATTCTACCTATAATTGATTATTTAAATGGAGAAGTAGAAGGAATTACCGAAAATTTGTTAAATAAGTTGAAAATATCTTATAAAGCTACAATGAGTACAATTAATCAAAGCAAACTACAATAGAGCACTATACCCAAAATATTGTTTATGTATTTATACCAAATAATATATATTGTATAATTTTATTTAGGGAGAAAAATAACCAGGGGTGTTAAAATGCAGTTTTTAAAGGAATTATTTATAAATATTAGAATAAGAGATATTATAGATATAGCTATAGTGGCTTTTGCTTTTTATAAGCTTTTTATGCTTATTAGAGAGACACGAGCGGAGCAATTAATTAAAGGTATCATAGTTTTACTAGTTGCTACAAAGATAAGTGAGTGGTTGCAATTATTTACGATAAACTGGATTCTTGAAAGAACTATGACAGTTGGAGTAATAGCTCTCCTTATAGTTTTCCAACCAGAATTAAGAAGAGCATTAGAGTATATTGGCAGAAGCAGATTTTTAACAAAAACCATCATTGAAATAGAGGATGAGAACATTCGAAACATTATAAATGAAATATTAGAAGCTGTAGCGTCTTTATCAAGGCAGAAAATAGGAGCTTTAATAGTGTTAGAAAGAACTACAGGTTTAAATGAAGTAGCAGAAACAGGTACTTTGATTAATGGAAAAGTATCAAGTGGTCTTTTGATTAATATTTTTATACCTAATACGCCACTACATGATGGCGCGGTAATAATAAAAGATGATATTGTAAAAGCTGCTGGCTGCTTTTTGCCATTAACTGAAAATATGAATCTTAGCAAGGATTTAGGTACAAGACATAGAGCGGCACTAGGGGTAACTGAAAAGTCAGATGCTTTGGCTATAATAGTTTCAGAAGAAACAGGGGTTATATCAATTGCTGATAATGGTAAACTTTCTCGTTACGTCGATATTAAAACTTTAGAAAAAATATTAGAGGATATTTACATTACTAATGAAATGAGACGGGGACTATTTGTTAAATGGAGGATAAAAAATGGCGAGAATCAAGAATAGGAATATTACTATAAAAATAATAGCCGTTTTTTTTGCAGTTATATTGTGGACTTATGTTATGAGTGATGTAAATCCCAAGATAACGAAAGAAATCGAAAATATTAAAGTAGAACTGATAAATCTTGATACTTTAGAGCTTTCAGGCATAACTCTTATGGAGCCTAAAGAGGTAACAGTAAAAGTTAAACTATCTGGTAGAAGAAAAGAATTAATAGATATAACTGCAGATGATATAATAGCACAGGCTGATTTGAGTGGATATAAAGAGGGTTCTCATAGAGTTGATATTGAAGTAAGAACTCATGATAGTAGAATAGAAGTAGAAGATTATTACCCTAAACAGGCTGTTTTTAAATTTGATAAGATTGTGCAGAAACAAAAACCTATTATGTTGAGATTAACAGGAAAAGAAGGTATAGGATATAGTGCAGGAAAAGGAATAGTAAAGCCAAGTACAGTTTATATCAAAGGACCGAGAACATGGGTTAATTCAGTGACAAATGTTATTGCATATGTAAATTTAGATAATTCAACTGAAGATATAATTACAAGCGTACCTTTGAAAGCTGTAAATGATAGAGGTAATGAGGTAGAGGGTATTACTAAAGAACCAAATATTGTAGATGTAGAAATACCTATATTAAAGATGAAGGATGTTCCAATTAAACCACAAATTATAGGTAGTCCTTTAATAGGATATGAAATAATAAATGTTATTTCAGAACCTGACTATATAAAAATTAGAGGTTCAGAAGAAGTAATAAAAGATATAAAAGCAATAGAAACAGAGCCTGTAAATGTCGATTATATTGCTAAAAGTATAAGAAAAATTGCTCCTTTGGTTTTACCTGAGGGAATTGAAGTAGTTGATGAAAATGATTCAGTAAATATTACAGTAGAAATTGAAAAGAAAGTTGAAAAGACGTTCGAGTTTAATATAGATGAGATTAGCTTTAACAATTTAGATCCAGAGTTAGAAATTGATAAAAATAAATCTGAGCAAAAGCTAACAGTTACTTTTGTAGCTGTTGAAAGCACTATGAATCTGTTAACAAAAGATGATATAGAATTAAGCGTTGATCTTACTGATTTAAAAGAAGGACTTCATAATGTAGATATAGAAATAAAAAAACCTTCTAAAGTTGAAATAATAAAATCAAATCCAAAAACTTTAAAAATATATTTAAAAAAGAAAACAACTGAAAATTCAACTTTTTAGACATGAGGTGGGCTGGTTTGAGAAGAGAATTAGAAGTAATACTTGATTCTACCCATGATGCTATGATTGCAGTAGACAAGCAAGGAATAATAACTTTATTTAATAAAGCTGCTGAAAAATTAACAGGTATTGACAGTAAATATGCTTTAGGTAAACCTGTAAAGGAAGTTATATTAAATACAAGACTCATGCATATATTAGAAACTGGAGATTATGAATTAAATAGACAGCAAGATTTAGGTAACATAAAAATAGTTACTAACAGAATGCCAGTAAAGGATGAAAATGGAGAAATAATAGGTGCTGTAGCTGTTTTTAGAGATGTTACAGACATATTAGATTTAGCTACTCAGATAACAAATTTAAAAGAAATACAGAGCATGCTTGAGGCTATTTTCAATTCTACGCAAGATGCTATTTCGGTAGTAGACCAAAATGGAATAAATGTTATGGTTAATCCTGCGTATACTGAGCTTACTGGTTTAAGTGAGGAAGATGTATTAGGAAAACCTGCGACTGTAGATTTGGTAGAAGGTCAGAGTGTCCATATGAAAGTCTTGGCTACTAAAAAGCCTATAAAAAATGCTAGATTAATCGTAGGTTCAAATAAAAGGGAAGTAATAGCTACAGCTGCACCAATTATAGTTGATGGAGAATTAAGAGGTAGCGTTGGAGTTCTACATGATGTATCTGAGATTATAAAGCTAAATAAAGAACTAAATGTAGCAAAGCAGATAATTAGAAAGTTAGAAGCTAAATATACTTTTGATGATATTGTTGGGCAAAATGAATTAATACTTAAAGCGATTGAGAAAGCTAAAAAGGCAGCAAATACTCCAGCTACAGTTATATTAAGAGGCGAAAGTGGTACAGGTAAAGAGTTATTTGCTCATGCAATCCATAATGAAAGCGATAGGAAATTTAGTCAGTTTGTTAGAGTTAATTGTGCAGCTTTAAGTGAAAGTTTACTTGAAAGTGAACTATTTGGATATGAAGAAGGAGCTTTCACAGGGGCAAAAAAAGGAGGTAAAAAGGGATTATTTGAACAGGCTAACGGAGGTACTATCTTTTTAGATGAAATTGGAGATATAAGCTTAAATACACAAGCTAAGCTTTTAAGAGTTTTACAGGAAAGGGAAATTGTAAGAGTAGGAGGCACAAAACCTATACCTATAGATGTTAGGATAATTACTGCTACAAATTTGGACTTAGAAAAGGCTGTTGAAGAAGGGAAATTTAGAGAAGATTTATATTATAGATTAAATTTTATACCAATTAATATACCTGCATTACGCTATAGAAAAGATGATATATATCCTTTAGTTATACATTTTATTAAAAAGTTTAATCAGGAATATGGTAGAAGGATTAATGATATCACTAAAGGAGCATTAGATATTCTAAAAAAACACGATTGGCCAGGGAATGTTAGAGAGTTAGAAAATATTATTGGTAGAGCAATAATAAACATGAAACATTGTGAGAGTGTTATTGATGTGCAGCACATACCATTAATAAATTCTTATGTTAAATATGAGAGACAAAATATAGTCCAAACTGAAGATATTGATGATTTAGAAGATATTACATTAGAAGAAGCTGTATCAAAATTAGAGAAAGAACTAATAACTAAAACTCTTAAAAAGTATAAAAACAATAAAACTAAAACAGCAAAAGCTTTAGGAATTTCTATTAGAAACCTATACTATAAAATGGAAAAATACAACATAAATTAGTGTGCAAAAAAATGCAAAATAAATAGACTGTGCAAAATAATGCATGCAAGAAATTGCATAATTTAATTTAGAATAGTAGAACTATAAGCTGTAAAGGTTTGTCCTTTACAGCTTTGTTTATGTTAAATGAATTATTCTAGATTTTACTCTTAAAAAGGTCCTTTCAATATTATAGTTGGCATATATATTGCATACAATAATAGACGGTAGAATAAAATATAGGGGTGAAATGATGGAAAGGAAATATGTACTTGCTATTAACCCTGGTTCAACTTCAACAAAAGTTGCTATTTATCAGGGAAAGGAAAAGGTTATCCTAAAGAAAATTGAACACAAAACAAGCGATTTGGAGAAGTTTGACAAAATAACAGACCAATATGAATATAGACTTAAACTTATAATGGACTGGCTAAAAGAGGAAGGAATTGAAACTTCATCTTTAGTTGCTGTTGTAGGTAGAGGAGGACTTTTACGTCCAATGCCTGGGGGAACTTACCTAGTAACAGAAAAGATGATTGATGACTTAAAAGCAGGAGTACAAGGTGAACACGCTTCAAACTTAGGTGGAATGTTAGCAAAAGGTATAGCAGATAAAGAAGGGATTAAAGCATACATAGTAGACCCTGTTGCAGTTGATGAATTTGATGATATAGCTAGAATTTCAGGTATGCCTGAAATACCAAGAAGGTCATTATTACATGCATTAAATATCAAAGCTGTATCACATAGAGCAGCTGAAGAATTAAATGAAGAGCTTGAAAATCTAAACTTAATAGTTGCGCATCTTGGTGGAGGTATTTCAGTAGCACCTGTTAAAAAAGGTAAAATTGTTGATGTAAACAATGCAAATGAAATGGGGCCTTTCTCACCAGAGAGAACAGGAGGTCTCCCTGTAGGAGATTTAATAAAGATGTGTTATTCAGGAAAATATACTTACAAGGAAATTAAAACTAAGCTTAGAGGAAAAGGTGGTCTAGTAGGATACCTAGGAACTAATGATGCCAAAGAAGTAGTTGAAATGATTAAAAATGGAGATAAGAAGGCAAAATTAGTATTTGATGCGATGGCTTACCAAATCGGAAAAGAAATAGGCGCTATGGCAACTGTTTTAGAAGGTAAAGTTGATAGAATTATCTTGACAGGAGGATTAGCATATTCTGATTTATTAACAGATTATATTAAGAATATGGTTAGCTTTATAGCACCTGTTATTGTTTATCCAGGTGAAGATGAGATGGAAGCATTAAATGGTGGAGTTTTAAGAGTGCTTTCAGGTAAAGAGAAGGAAAAAATTTATGAAAATGAGGTGAAAATAGATGATTAGAGGTTTTGAGGATGTTTTAAGGTTAGCTAAAGAGAGAGGACCTAAAACTATCTCAGTTGCAGCTGCACAAGATAAAGAAGTTCTTATTGCAGTTAAAGAAGCTAAAGAAATGGGAATAGCTGATGCAATATTAGTTGGTGACAAAGAGAAAATAACTCAAATAGCTAGTGAAATAGGAATGAATTTAGATAATTTTGAAGTAATAGATTTAAAAGATTTAAAAGAAGCTTCAAGAAAAGCTGTTGAGCTTGTAAGCAGTGGTAAAGCTCATATGGTAATGAAAGGATTAGTTGATACTTCAATAATATTAAAAGCTGTTTTAGATGAAGAAATAGGACTTAGAACAGGTAAAGTATTAAGCCATGTTGCAGTATTTGATATTGAAACTTACGATAAGATTTTATTTGTAACAGATGCAGCTATGAACATAGCTCCAAATTTAGAGCAGAAAAAACAAATCATTGAAAATGCAGTATTTGTAGCTCACTCACTAGACATTGAAAATCCAAAGGTAGCAGTAATTTGTGCTAAAGAAAAAGTAAATCCTAAGATGCCTGCTACTGTTGATGCAGAAAAATTAGAAGAAATGAATAAAAATGGTGAGATTACAGGATGTATTGTTGGAGGACCTTTTGCATTAGACAATGCAATATCAAAAGAAGCTGCTAAGCATAAAGGAATAGAACATCCTGTAGCTGGAGATGCTGATATATTGTTAATGCCATATATTGAAGCAGGTAATGTACTTTATAAATCTTTAGTATTCTTATCAAAGGCACAAAACGCAGGTGTGATTGTAGGTGCAAAAGCTCCTGTAGTTTTAACTTCAAGAGCTGATAGTGAAAGTGCTAAGCTAAATTCAATTGCTCTTGGTGTATTAATGGCTACTAATAAATAGAAAGGAGAGTAAATATGAGTGAAGTATTCAGATTGCTTATCATAAATCCTGGTTCAACTTCTACAAAAATAGCTATATATGACAATGAAAAACCAGTTTTAGAAGAAACTTTAAGACATTCTACTGAAGAATTAGCAAAATATGAAAAAATATATGATCAATATGAATTCAGAAAAAATATCATACTTGAAACATTAAATGAAAAAGGCATTAATTTAACTAAATTAAGTGCCGTAGTTGGTAGAGGTGGATTACTTAAGCCAATAGATGGTGGAACTTATAAAGTAAATGAAAGAATGATTGAAGATTTAAAAGTTGGTGTTCTTGGCGAGCATGCATCAAACTTAGGTGGTATTTTAGCACATGAGATAGCATCTCAATTAAACATACCAGCATTTATAGTTGACCCAGTTGTTGTTGATGAAATGGAAGATGTAGCTAGAATATCAGGTATGCCAGAATTAGAAAGAAAGAGTATTTTCCATGCATTAAACCAAAAGGCTGTAGCTAGAAGAGCAGCAAAAGAATTAGGAAAAGCTTACGATGAAGTAAACCTAATAGTAGCTCATCTAGGTGGAGGAGTTTCTGTAGGAGCTCATAAAAAAGGTAGAGTTGTAGATGTTAACAATGCATTAGATGGTGAAGGACCATTTTCACCAGAAAGAGCTGGAGGACTTCCAGTAGGGGATTTAGCTAAACTTTGCTTCTCAGGAAAATACACATTAGCAGAAATGAAGAAGAAAATTAAAGGTAATGGTGGTTTAGTTGCATACCTTGGAACAAATGATGCTAGAGAAGTAGTTAAAATGATTCAAAATGGAGATAAGAAAGCAGAGCTTGTTTATAAAGCTATGGCTTACCAAGTTGCTAAAGAAATAGGAAGCTTAGCTGCAGTATTAGAAGGTAAAGTTGATGGGATAATACTAACAGGTGGTATAGCATATGATAAAGAATTTACAAAGTGGATTATAGATAGAGTAAGCTTCATTTCAAAAGTGTTTGTATATCCAGGTGAAGATGAAATGATAGCTCTAGCAGAAGGTGGCTTAAGAGTATTAAGAGGAGAAGAAGAAGCAAAGGTATATAATTAGAGGTGGATTTTATGTTAAACGATAAGAGAATCAGAATAATAACTGGACACTATGGAAGTGGAAAGACAGAGTTTGCAGTAAATTATGCAGTAAAATTAGCTAAAAGTGGAAAAAAAGTTGCGCTAGCAGATTTAGATGTTGTTAATCCGTACTTTAGAAGTAGAGAAAAAGAAAGTTTATTATCTGAAATGGGTATTAAGGTAATAGGAAGTTCAATTAATGCCGCTGCAGCAGATGTACCTGCTGTATCAGCTGAGATTTTTGCTCCATTACAAGATGAAAGTTATGATGTAATACTAGATGTGGGTGGAGACCCTGTTGGAGCTAGAGCTCTTGGAAGATATCATAATTATTTCAAAGAAGGCAAATATGATATGTTATTTGTTATAAATGCTAATAGACCTGAAACTCAGGATGTAGAGAATACTATTAAGTACTTGAGAGGAATCGAAATGGCTTCAAGAGCAAAAGTAACAGGGCTTATCAATAATACACATCTACTAAAAAGTACTACAGTAGAAGATGTTTTAAGGGGTCAAAAATTAGCAGAAGAAGTATCTAAAAAATTGAATATTCCAATTAAATATATAGTTGCATTAGAACATGTGGCTAAAGAACTTCCATCAAACCTTAAAGGTGAAATCTTTCCAATAACACTTTATATGAGGGAAGAATGGATGCTCTAATTGCACTATGTGCAATTAGAATTGTAAATGTTAAATTGTAAATTTTAAATAAAATAATAAATTATAGTTATTTAAAATTTAACATTTAAAATTTAGAATTATTCAAATAATGGGGAGGGTTGTAAATGGCTAAAGCTAGAGGAAAGGTAACATTCAAAGAAGATTTATGTAAAGGTTGTGAATTATGTACAACTGCATGTCCAGTTAACATTGTTGTAATGAACAAAGAAAAGATTAACATTAAAGGTTACCACCCAGCTACAGTTATCGAAATGGATAAGTGTATAGGCTGTGGAAACTGTGCAACAATTTGTCCTGATGTTGTTATAGAAGTTGAGAGAATAATAGAAGAATAATTATTAAGGAGGGAAAATAAATGGCTAAGATTTTAATGAAAGGTAACGAAGCCATAGGTGCAGCAGCTATTAAAGCTGGTTGTAAATATTTCTTCGGTTACCCAATTACACCACAAAATGAGCTTCCTGAATATATGGCTAGAGAGCTACCAAAAGTTGGTGGAGTTTTCTTACAAGCTGAGAGTGAGGTAGCTGCAATAAATATGGTATATGGTGCAGCAGGAGCTGGTGCAAGAGTAATGACTTCTTCATCAAGCCCTGGTATAGCATTAAAACAAGAAGGTATTTCATATATAGCTGGTGCAGAATTACCTTGTGTAATTGTTAACATAGTTAGAGGAGGTCCTGGTCTAGGCGGTATTCAACCTGCTCAGTCAGACTATTATCAATCCACTAGAGGTGGTGGAAACGGAGACTATAGAACAGTTGTATATGCACCTGCTACATTACAAGAAACTGTTGATTTAGTTATGGAAGCATTTGATGTAGCTGACCAATACAGAATTCCTGTAATGGTTGTAGGAGACGGTATGATTGGTCAGATGATGGAACCAGTTGAATTTAAAGAGCCTAAGAAGAGAGATCTACCAGCAAAAGATTGGGCAACTGATGGTACAAAAGGACAAAGAAAACCAAATATTATAAACTCATTATTCATAGATCCAAAAGAATTAGAAGATCACGTTTGGAGATTAGAAGAAAAATATAAAGTTATAAAAGAAAATGAAGTAAGATATGAAACTTACAACCTTGAAGATGCAGATGTAGTTGTAGTAGCTTATGGTACTACTTCAAGGGTTGTTAAAAACGCTATAGCTAAGTGTGAAGCTGAAGGATTAAAAGTTGGTTTAATCAGACCAATAACATTATGGCCATTCCCAGATGAAGCTTTCGAAAAGATAAGCGATAAAACTAAAGGAATATTAACAGTAGAAATGAGTACTGGACAAATGGTTGATGATGTTAAGATAGCTATAAATGGTAGAAAACCAGTTTACTTCTATGGTAGAACTGGTGGTATGGTACCAGAGCCAGACGCTATAGTAGCTGAGATTAAGAAGATAGCAGGGGGTGAAAGGTAATGGCTAAGGTTTTTGAAAAGACAAAAGGTTTAACAGATAAGCCATTCCACTATTGTCCTGGTTGTACACACGGTATAATTCACAGACTAGTAGCAGAAGTTTTAGAGGAATTAGGCGTATTAGGTAAAGCAATCGGTGTAGCTCCAGTTGGATGTTCTGTTTTTGCTTACGATTATTTTAACTGTGATATGCATGAAGCTGCTCACGGTAGAGCACCAGCTGTTGCTACTGGTATAAAGAGAGTTCATCCTGACAGTGTAGTATTCACTTATCAAGGAGACGGAGACTTAGCTTCAATAGGTACTGCTGAGATAATCCACGCTGCTCATCGTGGTGAAAAAATAACTACAATATTTGTTAACAATGCTATTTACGGTATGACAGGTGGACAAATGGCTCCAACAACATTAGTTGGACAAAAAGCTACAACAGCTCCATATGGTAGAGATGAAAACCATGCAGGTAGACCATTAAAAGTATCAGAAATGCTTGCTACAATTCACGGAGCTAAATTTGTAGAGAGAGTATCAGTTCATAATCCTGCTAATATTAGAAAAGCTAAGAAAGCTATCAAGAAGGCATTCGAAGTTCAGTTAGCAGGCGAAGGTTTTGCAATAGTTGAAGTTCTTTCAACTTGTCCAACTAACTGGGGATTAACTCCAACAGAAGCATTAAAGTGGTTAGAAGAAAATATGTTACCTTACTATCCGTTAGGAAACTTCAGAACGCCTGAGGAGGTGAAATAAGATGGAAGAAAGAGTAATAATGGCAGGATTCGGTGGTCAAGGTGTTATGTCAATGGGTCAGCTATTGACTTATGCAGGTATGATAGAAGGTAAAAATGTATCATGGCTTCCATCTTACGGACCAGAAATGCGTGGAGGTACTGCAAACTGTAACGTTATAGTTTCAGATGAACCAGTAGGTTCACCTATAGTAACAGAAGCTACTGCTGCTATAGTTATGAACAGACCATCATTAGACAAGTTCGAAAGTTTCATCGTTAAAGGTGGAAACTTATTAATAAATAGTTCATTAATAGATAAAAAAGCTGAAAGAGATGATATAAACGCTTATTACATTCCAGCTAATGAGATAGCTGTAGAATTAGGTAATAGCAAAGTTGCTAATATGGTTATGTTAGGTGCTTACTTAGAGTTAACTAAAGTTGTTAAGGTTGAATCAGTAGTAGAAGCTTTAAAGAAAGTATTTGGAAAAACTAAAGCTCATTTAATTCCATTAAATGAGAAAGCTCTTGAAAAAGGAGCAGAATTAGTAAGAAAATAGTACGAACCGACCAAATTTGGTCGGTTCTTTTTGTTTCATTTTTTTCATAAATAAAATTTTATAAATATATTGCAATATGATATAAGTGGGAGTATAATGATGTTGAAAAAATAGGGGGCATCCCCTAGAATGAAAAGAGGTTATGTAAGTTGCAAATTGCTAAAAGAATGTCTTCTACTTCTACAAATCTAATGGATTATTCAAGTAAATTTGTGTTCATTTTATTGGGAAATTTATTCTGCTCAATTGCTTTTAACGGTTTTTTCGTACCAAATCACTTGTTAAGTGGTGGAGTTGGCGGAATAGCTATAATGATTCATTTTTTAACTAATTTACCAATAGGACTTATTATATTTCTTATTAATATACCAATTTTCATAATCGGTTCTAAGATTATAGACAAAAAGTTTACAACATACAGCTTTATATCAATGCTGACTCTATCATTTTTACTTGAGTTAACTAGAGGAATTGACCAATTGATAATGATGGATGATATACTGCTTGCAGCTATTTTTGGTGGTATACTAAACGGCTTAGGCATGGGATTGATGTTTAGAAACAGGACATCACAAGGTGGATTAGATATAATAGCTGCAATATTTAAGAAAAAATATAATATAAATATCGGAACAGGATTAATGGGAGTTAACACAATAATTATAGCATCATCTTCAGCACTATTTGGATTAAAACCAGCAATGTATACACTTATAGCATTATATACAGCATATAAGATAGTTGATAAGGTACAGGAAGGACTAGATACTAAGAAAAATGTAATAATAATATCAGATAAATCTCAAGAGTTAGGAGAAGCTATACAGAAGAAGTTACACAGAGGAGTTACTTTCCTTAAAGGAGAAGGTGGATATACTAAGAATAATAAAAATGTAATTTATTGTATAGTAACCTCAACTCAAGTTGGAAAACTAAAAGAGATAGTTGAAGAAGTAGACCCTAATGCTTTCATGACAATCAACAATATACAAGAAGTAAAAGGTAAAGGGTTTAAGAGTGTTGGAATATAAGGTAAGGTTTAATCCTTACCTTTTTTTTCTTTAGCTTAAAACAATTTTAAACTAAAATGGGTAGTTGTTACAATACACACAATATGATATCATAAAATAGTATAGTTATATAAGGAGGGCTTAAGATGGGGAGATTATTTGGAACAGATGGAGTTAGGGGCATAGCTAATAAGGAATTAACCCCAGAATTAGCGTTTAAATTAGGAAGAGCTGGAGCATATATATTAACTAAAGGGAAAAAAGATGCAAAGATTGTTGTAGGTATGGATACAAGAATATCTGGTGATATGTTAGAAGCTGCATTAATATCAGGTATTTGTTCAGTTGGTGTAGATGTTTTATCTGTAGGCATTATACCGACACCAGGAGTTGCATATTTAACAAGAGCATACAACGCTGATGCAGGAGTAGTAATTTCAGCTTCACATAATCCAGTAGAATATAATGGTATTAAATTTTTCAATTCTAAAGGCTATAAACTAAATGATGAAATAGAAAGAAACATAGAAGAAATAATTTTAGATAATATTGAAATACCTATAAATCCTACAGGAGAGAATATAGGAAGAGTTAAAAGAGTTAAAGATGGACAAAGAAAATATATAGATTTTCTAAAGAGTACTATTGATACTGATTTAGACGGATTAAAAGTAGCAATGGATTGTGGTAACGGTGCAGCATACATGATAGCTCCTACTGTATTTGAAGAGCTAGGTGCGGAAGTGGTAGTAATACATAATGCACCAAATGGTATTAATATAAATGTAAATTGTGGTTCTACTAATCCAGAGCAGGTACAAAAGTTAGTCTTAGAAACAGGTGCAGATATAGGGCTTTCATTTGATGGAGATGCTGATAGATTAATAGCAGTCGATGAAGAGGGTAAAATAGTAGATGGCGATCATATAATGGCTATATGTGGAATATCATTAAAGGAAAAAGGTAAACTTAAAGGTAATACTGTTGTAGCGACTGTTATGAGTAATATGGGGCTTGATATCTGTTTAAAAGAGAAAGAAATAGAAATTGTTAAAACTAAAGTAGGAGATAGATACGTTCTTGAAGAAATGTTAAATAAAGATTATTCTTTAGGTGGAGAGCAGTCAGGACATATTATATTTTTAGATTATAATACAACAGGAGATGGAGTATTAACTGCCCTGCAATTAACTAGCGTTGTAAAAAATAAGGGTAAAAAACTTTCAGAGCTTGCTAAAATAATGACTACACTACCACAAGTATTAGTAAATGCTAAAGTACCTAATGATAAAAAGAAAAAGTATCTTGAAGATGAAATAATTAGAAATGAGTTTGAGAAAATTGAAGAAAGCTTAAAAGATACAGGAAGGGTTTTAATAAGACCATCTGGTACAGAGCCATTAGTTCGTGTTATGATTGAAGGAAAAAATGAAGAAAAAATTAAAAGAATGGCAGAAGAATTAGCAAAACTTATAGAAGAAAGACTTGCATAAGGAATTGAAAATGGAAAATGTAAAATTGAAAATGTAAAAAACAGCTCACATCTAATAGCTAATTCAAATTTTTAATTCTTAATTTTCCATTTTTAATTTTTTAATTTTCCAAGAGGGGGTGATGCTTACAAGAAAAAGGCAGACAATTGAATAAAAAGCGCCAGGACTTAAAGGTATTACTTTTAAGTTGACGAGGACAGGGTTTATCGAAGTTTCGGCGGATGCCCTGCGGTGTAACCACCACCGTTAAAGATTCTACAAAACCCATAAGTGATTATGGGGACAAAAGGAATCGGGTGGATTAATAAACCCATTTCCAATGGGTTAGTTTGTCGTGCCTCTAAATATGATAGAGATGGTAGCAAGTATCGTGCATAATTCATGATAAATGACAAAAAGGAGTGTTATTATGTGTGGAATTGTTGGATATATAGGTAATAAAAAAGCCCATGAAATATTAGTTGAAGGGCTTGAAAAGCTTGAGTATAGAGGATATGATTCTGCTGGTATAGCGGTATTTGATAAAGGACAATTAAAGGTAAGAAAATATAAAGGAAGACTTTCAGTTTTAAGAGAAAGATTAAGTGAAGAAGAGTTTAATGCTAATGTAGGTATTGGTCATACGAGATGGGCTACACATGGAGAACCATCAGATAAAAATGCACATCCTCACACTAATGTAACAGGGGATATAGCTGTAGTTCACAATGGTATCATTGAAAACTTTATGGAGCTTAAAGAAGAACTACAGGAAAAAGGATATAAATTTGTTTCAGAGACAGATACAGAAGTTATATCTCATTTAATAGATTACTACTTCGATGGTGATTTATTAGAAGCTGTAAAAAAAGCAGTATCAAGGCTTGAGGGAGCTTTTGCTTTAGGAGTAATTTGCAAAGATAATCCTGACAAATTAATCGCAGTAAGAAAAGACAGTCCATTAATAATAGGAATAGGAAAAGGAGAAAACTTTATAGCATCTGATATACCTGCAATATTAAAATACACTAGAGATGTATATATTTTAGAAGACGGAGAAATGGCAGTTGTAGAAAAAGACAATATCAAAATAATGCAGCTTAATGGAGAACCTGTAGAAAAAGAAGTTTTCACAGTTAACTGGGATGTAGAAGCAGCAGAAAAAGGTGGATATGACCACTTTATGATAAAAGAAATTTATGAACAGCCTAAAGCAATAAAAGATACTCTTTCACCAAGAATAAATAAAGATAATGTAATAAAACTTGATGATATAAACATTACAAAGGAAGAATTAGATAAAATAAATAGAGTTTATATTATAGCTTGTGGTACAGCATATCATGCAGGCTTACTTGGTAAAGTTCTAATTGAAAAGTATGTAAAAATACCTGTAATCGCAGATGTAGCATCAGAATTTAGATACAGCAATCCATTTATTGATGAAAATACTCTAATGATAGTAGTAAGTCAATCTGGAGAAACTGCTGATACATTAGCAGCTTTAAGACTTGCTAAGAAAAATAATGCAAAAGTATATGCTGTAACAAATGTAGTAGGAAGTACAATATCAAGAGAAGCTGACGAAGTATTTTACACTTGGGCTGGTCCAGAAATTGCCGTTGCTTCAACTAAAGCTTACACAACACAATTAGTTTCAATGGCTTTAATAGCTCTTGATATGGCAGTTAAGAAGGGAACTATCGATAAAGAAGAATATAACAAAGTGTTGAACGAATTAAGAAATCTTTCAGAAAAGGCTCAAAAAATATTAGATAATACAGAACTAATCAAAAAAGCTAGTGAAAAAATCTATAAAGCACAAAGTGTATTTTTCATAGGTAGAGGTATAGATTATGATGTAGCAAGAGAGGGTTCATTAAAACTTAAAGAAATTTCATATATTCACTCTGAAGCAATGGCTGCTGGAGAATTAAAACATGGAACAATCGCTTTAATAGAAGAAGGAACACCAGTTATAGCTATAGCTACTCAAGAAAGACTATACGATAAGATGTTAAGTAATATAAAGGAAGTAAAAGCTAGAGGTGCATATGTAATAGCTTTGGCTAAAGAAGGAAATAAAGAAATAGAGAAAACAGCAGATACTGTAATATATATTCCAGATGTTATAGATGAATTAACTTCAGTTCTAAGCGTTATACCTCTTCAATTACTAGCTTATTATGTTGCAGTAATGAGAGGTTGTGATGTAGACAAACCAAGAAACTTAGCAAAAAGTGTAACTGTGGAGTAGATAACATTATTTCCTGGGGAATAATGTAGGTATATGTAGATTTTAATAAGAAAATTGTTGCATGAGAAATCATGAATGTGATGTGGAATTTAACTGCATCCGTTCATGATTTTTTTGTAACTCTAAAGTTATAAGACTTAAGACAATTTCTTAAAACTATTTTTAGGTGTACACCAATAAAAAACTTTTCCTAATAATAAAAAAGTTGTCATAAAAAATCATGATTCAGTGCTTTTTTAGAGCATATGAATCATGATTTTTTTATGTTCAGAAACCATAAGCAGAAAAGAAAAAGAGAAGAAAAAAATAGATTTTAAAATAGAAAAAACATATAGAAAAGAAAAATAGAAGTGTCTTTAAAGTCTTTGAAATACTTGAATAGAAGAGATTGAATAGAAGAAAAAATAGATGGATGAAATAGATTTAGAGAATGGATAAAGGATTAAGAAATAAGGAGAAGAAGTAATCCTTATTCCTTAATCCTTAAAACTTATCCCTAAACTTATGACGACTTTTTTTTGATTTTTGACCTTCAATATGGAATAAATAGGGAAAATAAATAGAGAATTTTAGGACGACTTTTTTATAATCGAGTTTTAAGGAGAATAAGGGTTAGACTGGGGTTGAGGGCGGTTGGGAGTTAGGAGGAGTTTTTTGAGTGTATACTTGAAAAAATATGGAAAATTGAGTTGAAGTTAGATGTAATAAGGGATTGAGGGAGATTTGGGAGCAGTACAAGTTTATTATGTTTACTCATTTATGAAAGGTAATAAAGATAATAATAATCAAGTTATTATAACTACCCATAATACAGAATTTTAAAAACAATCAAGACAAATATTAAGGGTGTTTTGGTGAGGAAGAATAATAGAAGAACTTCAGTTAAATAGATTTGAGGGAAGAATATTTTGCACATAGATTTGGTGAAGGAGAAGGTGATAAAATATATAGGTATGTTATAAAATTAAGAAACTATATGAGAAAAGATTTTGAAAAACACTGCTAGTAGAACTGCAAAAGAAATTCAATATATATGTGGAGATAAATATAAATACTTGATAGAATTGATGAAAAAGTTAAGGACTATTAAGGACTAATGGTATAGGAATACTTCAAGGAGAAATAGAGAATCTATTTATTAATGATTTTACCTTAATTATTCCTAAAAAGATAAATTGAATTTAGAAAAGATATTTTTAATTAACTTATTATTGAGTAAAGGTGAAATTAAAATAACTAATGTATTAAATTGTAGTGAAATAAAAGAGTTCTAGAATTAATTCTTAATTAAGATATTAATACATTTAGTTTAAGAAGTTTGGAAATAGGTAATATAACTATAGTAGTAATAAAATGTTATTGTCAATGAAAATCCTGCAAAAATGAGAAAGAAAATCTACCACTTCAGGTAAAAAATTTAGTTAGATTTGAGTTTTTCTTTTTGCTCTTTTATTCTTTTTACCTTTGATTAAAACTAAATGATAATGATGCACTATTCTGTTTAGTATGCTAGTGTCAATATTAAATAAAAGAATATACTACGCAATTCATCAAATGATTTGTTAGATGCAATAATAATTGATACTTTTTCATATCTCTTGGATGAGATTTTATAAAACAAATCAACTATATGTTCATTGAATTTTCTAAAACCTAACTTATTTAATATTAGTAAATTCAGAGTTAAATAGTATTTTAACTTTTGACGATATGAGTTATTTGCTTTTGATTTAAGTAATGTATTTAAGATAACATTTATATCCTTGCTTAAGAGCCTTAAAAGGCTTATCGCCTTTCAAAAAGGGTTTTTATTGTTGTATACATAGCTTCGCTTAGCACCTTTTTTCTCTTTTAGTTAAAAATTTATATCTTGATTTTCAACTAAATGGAATTTTTGGTATTTTTTATCAAGGTACTTTCTTTCTCTTTTTTGATGCTTTTATTTTACCATTAACAATTACTACTTATTTTTAATTTATTACCAATTTTACCATTTCAGTTTCTAAAAGTGAAAAACTAGAGTTCTTAATAATAGATAGTTTGATTTTAAGATTTGAGCGAAAAGGATAATATGAAGTTGAAATAAGTCGAAATAACCAATATATTGTTGAAAAAAATGATTGATTTTCAAAAAAAACGATATACAATATAGGTAAAGGTTGTAAAAAAATAGAAAATTATATTCTACAGAAGGATTCATTTATCAAATGGTTATAATGATTGTGAAAATTTTATATACCAATGTATTTGATATGGACTAGGTGAAGAGAAAAATATGTTTGTAATTAAAATATATAATAACGATAATGATGGCGGAACTGATAGGGGTGAGATTTATAAGAGTTTATGTGTAAAAATAGAATGGTTTTATGTATGAATAATATTTTTATTCTATTTATTTTAATAATTATGACAAATATATAGTATTATAAAAATTATAAAATTAATCTAAATAAAAATAGAAATTAATAAAGATGATGTTAAAAGTTTTATAAAAAATTAGAGTAAATAGAAAAAAGGAGTAAGATCCAAGCAAAATTTGCAGAAAAAATCATGGGTGCCTTTGACAAACATCATAGGGATGGAAATTCTATCTCTAATGTAATTAAATTCTGAAGAGAGGAGGAGGATAAAAAATAAGCAAAAATCTTAAAAACACCAAAACGCACAAAATATAACAAATATTTACAACTTATTTCAGTTCAATACTTACAAGCATATTTGGTAGAGTTAATATAAATGAAATTTGATATTTAGGTGTTAGAATTATTCTAAACTTTTGTCACTAAGAAAAAGGCTCAGAGTATATCATATAAAAAATTGAAGCTATCATCTTTTTTATATTGATATTTACAATATTATCAGTTTAAGGTTCAAAGACTTTCATATTAAGCTACTTGATGAAGATATTAACAAGGAAATTGGAAATCATATTAACAACTTAAGAAAATTGAATAAGGATAACATAAAATATTCAATATACAAAAATAGTATACATATAAGTGAAAAAGCTCTTTATCATTTTTACTTTAACATAGATTTTTCAAAATATGAAAGCAACAGTAGTTAGTGTTAGATCAAATGTTTTTTAATATGTCACAATTATCTTATCTATAGAAAAGGATACTTGAATTATACGAAGCGATTTGTAATCTGATAGAAGAACTTATTTAGATGGTCTTAAAGAAAATAATGTCTTAGATAATTTCAAAAATCTTACTTTAGCTTATTTTCAAGTTTTGAAACAAGGTTTTTGTTTTTATCTGTAAAAGTTAAGTAACATAATTGACAAGTTAGGAGAGGAAAGGATTGACATTATGGTTAAATCAGATTCACTGAAATTAAAACCAAAATTAGGAAAAAATTAGATAGAGATATATATAAAAATAAAAATTTATGGCTAGTATTATGTGGTTTTTTAGTTTCGGGTATTGGAGATTCGATTTACTTTATATCAATAACATACTATCTATTATCTATAGATAAAACAGGAGAATTACTTGGTATAGTATTGACAATTAATTCTATTCCAGCTTTATTATTAGGGCCTTTTGCAGGTGTGATAGCTGATAAATATAAAAAGAAAATAACTATTGTTTCGATGGATATTATTAGATTTTTATTAATGTCATTTATGGCAATTCTATTATATTATGAACATTTAAGTAGTTTTTGGATATATTTAATTACATTAATGGTTGCTATATGTAATATAACTTTTAACCCATCTATTGCGGCAGCAATTCCATTAATAGTTAAAGATAAAAACCTTAATAAAGCAAATTCATTACTACATGCTACTATTAATATAGCTATTGTAGTTGGTCCAGCTTTAGGTGGAATTTTATTTAATAAACTTGGATTTATTATAATTCTTATATTAAATGCTATATCATACTTAATATCTGGTATAAGCGAGATGTTTTTAACAATAAGAGAATCTAATAATGATATAGAAAAAGGCATTAATATTACAAAAGTTTTGAAAGAAACAAAAGAAGGCTTTAAAATATTTTTAAATATTACTGTAATTAAATACGTTGTTTTATTTTCTGTATTTACTAATTTCTTTTTTATACCACTATTTGAACTAATAATTCCTCTTTCTTTTAAAACTATACTAAATTATACTTCAGATAAATTAGGCTATGCTATGACAGCAAGAGCTATTGGAACAATAGTTGGATCAATGATACTTTTTTATCTTCCTGAAATCAAGAAGAAAAGCAGATTATTTATTGGTGCTACAATGGCTGAAGGAATATTATTTGCTTTATTTGGTTTTACATTGTTTGAATATTCAATAAATATTCTAAATCATTCTATTACATATTTAGGATATATATTAGGATTATTTATTATTGGAATTTTAATGGCTATTTTAAATATACCAGTTAATGTTTTAGTGCAACGTTTTTCACCTAAAGGAAAAGTAGGAACTGTATTTGCAATTATGAGTACACTATTTAGAGCAATTGGCCCTTTGTCTTTATTTGTTTATAGCGTAATTGTAAGTAAAATACAAATAGGTTATATAGTGTTAACTTCAGCAATATTAATTATATTATCTTGTTTTTTTATTTTATTTCATCCAAAGCTATATAAATTTAGGCAAATTTAAAAGGTAGCGTAAAAAAGAATATGAAAAACTAAAGCAAGGATTGGATATGCAGGGATCTTAGCCAGTCTATCAAAATAAATACGAGTGTTGATTGGAATTTAAGAGAGGGTAAGAGCAAAGAGGAGAGTTACTATAAAACTATTACTAAAGAAATATGGATACCTACTTGGTCAGCAGCTAAAGGCAATTAAAACTGTTAAGGAACAAGCGGAACTTATGTGTTCTAGTGAAGTATTATATCATGAACAAGAAGAACACCAATATGTCTATTATAAAGCAGATGACGATAGAGATGCAAAATATTTGTAACTAGCTGAAAACTTATGTTTTCAGCTAGTTTTGTATAAAGAAAACCACCCGCTATGCGGATGGTTCTGATTGTAAAATAATTAATCATATTATAATTAAATTAATATGATATAGTATAAAAGATGAAAAATAGATACTGTATTGTAATATTTATAGTAATAAATAAAATTATAATTTTAGTTCAATAACAAAATGTAAGGGAAGTTTTCAACTTAATTTAACAAGAATAATATTGTTGTCGAATAAAATAAGTTGAAAACTATCAAAATAAGTTAAAAACTAAGCATCTATGATAAAGATAATATGCAAGAAATTATGCAAGTTTCATTATAGTTAATTTCTAAATAATAAATCCCGATATGAAAATATTTTCATATCGGGATTTATTATTTAAGTAACTTTGATGTTATAAGATTTGAGATAATTTTTCAAACTCTATTTCTAGGTAAATATTAGAAAAATTAGAACAAAATCTTTGGTTTAAATAAATCCAGGAAGATTTTGCTCATATTCATTACTGAAATTATATTTTAATTATCTACAATTTAATAAGATTTATAACGACTCTAGCATGTAAGCATGCCAGATAAAGTTTCAATAAAATCAATATTAATTTTTTAAATATAAGATTTTATTATAATTTCCTATGGATTATAAAAAATGAAGGATTCCAAAATATTTTATTGAATTCATTAATATGGTAACATGGGGACGGTTTTATTGTGTTCTTTAAAGGAAAGGGTGAGGATATGTTTAAAAAGAATGATAGTATGATAGATGGACATATACATATTGAAAAAGGAGATTATACTATAGATTGGATAAAAGAATTTGTTAGATATGCATATAAAAGAGGAATATCAGAAATTAATCTTTTAGAACATTCTTATAGATTTAAAGAGTTTGAAAGAGTTTATAAAAAAATTGCTGCGTATAATGAATTTCAAAAATCTTTATTAAATGAAAGAATGAAATTATCTTTAGATCAATATAAAAAGTTAATCAAAGAGGTCAGAAAAAATAAATTTCCAGTTAAAATAAATTTTGGATTAGAAGTATGTTTTATAGAAGGGACTGAAAGTATAGTTAAAGATATAATTGAAAGCTTTGATTGGGATTTTATGATAGGTTCAGTACATTGGATAGATGGATGGGGATTTGATCATAAAAAGGAATTTTGGGAAGGAAAATGTGTAGACCAGTTATATAAAAGATATTATGAGATTATGAAAAGTCTTATAAAATCCGGATTGTTTGACATTTTAGCACATCCTGATTCTATCAAGTGTTTTGGCTATTATCCATCTTTCGATTTAGAAGAAACTTATATGGAGATTGCAGATTTATTAAATAAATATAATATGTATGCTGAACAGAATGGCGGATTGCATTTAAATTATGGTTGTAAAGAGCTTGGAATTAATAGTAAAATGCTTAATATTTTCAAAAAAAAGAATGTGAAGATAATTACTGCTTCAGATGCCCATAGACCAGAAGATGCAGGGAAATATATAAGGGAATTAAGTGAATTATAAAGATTATAATTTAAATGTGAAAGAAGGAGATAAATAGTGAAAAAATATTTAGGGAAAAAAGTTGTGGTAGTTGTAGATAGACCATTAGGGTCTAAGCATCCAGAACATGAATTTATATATCCAATAAATTATGGATATCTTTCTAATACAGTTTCAGGGGATGGAGAAGAAATAGATGTCTATGTTTTAGGTGAATTTAAACCACTAGAATACTATGAAGGATATGTTGTTGCAGTAATACAGAGAAAAAATGATAATGAAGATAAATTAGTAGTTTGCAAAGACTTAAATATGTATAATAAAGGCCAAATTAGAGCATTAGTAGAGTTTCAAGAGAGGTTTTTTGAAACAGAAATAATTATGTATGAGAATGAGGTTGAAAAAGATATAGATGGTGAATTAGTAGAATTTGATGCTTTAAAAAGAGAATTTATAGACTTAGTTAAGATAAAAAAATTTATGGTACTTGCAACAAGTAAAGATAATAGAGCTACTGCAAGAAGTGTAAGTTGTGTTGTAATAGATTCAAAAATATATTTTCAAACGGATAAAACTTTCTTAAAGTATGAACAGATAAAAAGTAATCCTAATGTAGCTTTATGTGCTGATAATTTTCAAATTGAGGGATATGCAAAAATAAAAGGACATCCATTTGTAGAAGAAAATAGAAATTTTATAGAAGTATTTAAAAAAGTACATAATGGTTCTTTTAATGCATATTCTCATATGGAAAATGAAGTAGTTATAGAAGTTGAGCCAAAATTTGTTACAGCATGGAAGTATGAAAATGGAAAGCCTTTTAGGGAGTTTTTAGACTTTAGAAATGGAAGGGCATATAGAAAGTATTATGATAACAGTAAATAGAGACAGGTGGAAACAAAGAGATGGTTTTGTTGTGTTAAACCATCTCTTTGTATCTATTACTTAACTTGTCCAAATCTTTTTCCAAATGGGAAAAATCTAAAAAATGCTTTTCCTTGAATTCTTTTTATCTTAACTGGTCCAAAATTTCTACTGTCATTGCTATTTTGTCTGTTATCTCCTATAACGAAAACATAGTTTTTAGGTATTCTCCATTTGGACTTATATTTAGAATTAGTATTTATATTTCCTTGTAGATAGGGTTCTTTTAGTATTTCGCCATTAATATAAATTTTACCGTTTTTTATTTCTAAAGTTTCATTTTCAAGACCAATAACTCTTTTAATATAAATTTTACCTTGTTTATCTGGTGCATTTATAGTTACAATATCTCCTCGTTTAGGTTCTTTGACTAAATATATAGCTTTATTAACTAATAATCTATCATTCTCATTAAGAGTAGGATTCATAGATACACCTATAACTATAACTGTTTGCAAAAAGAAAATTTTTATTATTACTGCTATAACGATTGCGTGTATAATTGATTTAATCCAAGATTTAATTTCTTTTTTAAATTTAGTTTCTTTTTTATCCACACCATTTCCCCTCTTATATGGTAATTTTGTAATTATTATACTATAATAAAATTTTATTGCAAATATCATATTATATTATTTTTCATATTGTGATTGGTAATTTTTAAATTATATAGTTTATATTGCTAATGACAATTGTTTTTGATATTCTAATATATAATAAAGAGACACTTCGTAAAGGAAGTTTTGGTGATTTAGTATTTACAATATTTAGTTATGATGTATCAAATAATGGGTCAGTGCTTTTTTCGAGGTTATCAAAATAGAATAAATTCAAAGGAGGAAAGCTTTTTGAATAATAGGATTAAATTAAGTCAAGATAGAAGAAAAGAAATGATTGGATTAATAAAAAAATATTTTATAAATGAAAGAGATGAAGAATTAGGTGATTTAGCTGCTTCTTTAATTTTAGATTTTTTTATTGAAGAACTTGCTCCAGAGTTTTATAATCAGGGAGTCTATGATTCATATCAATATATGAGTGGACAAATAGAAGATTTGCTTGGAATTCAAATATATAAGCGAAAGAGTTGAAGAAAAAGTATTAATTAGAAATATAACTATTTTAAATATCAAAATAGTCCAGAAGTTCTCAGATGAATTGATTTTTATTTAGATATAATATATTATTATTTAATAGGATTACTTATAATTTCTTATACTATAGAGTGTTGAAATGTGATGATATAGAAGTCATTACATTAGGGAAGAATTCCTTATAGACCTCTAATATGTTAAGACTAATGTTGATTAATGAAAAAACGTAAATTAACTAATAATTGATATTAAAGCTATGAAAGCTTTATTTGTTCAAATGTATTTAATGTCTATTTAGAGGAATGAAAACTCAATTTATATATTAATAGATTTTATTTAACATTGAAAAATTGAACAAAATACAGCTAAAACCATGAAGGTTTTCGTAATTATAGAAAATTATTCATGGTTATTTTTATTAATGTGACTTAATTTTCATGCCTTTTAAAATTAGATATTGTCGAATAGGTATTGAATTTTATAAAAAACTCCATTAAGAAAGGTGGTGGATATCCTGGTTTCAGCCTATAAGACAGATTAAATAACAGGTTTAGAAATCAGGAGTAATTATGCATATTCCAGATAATTATTTAAGTCCTTCTACTTGTGCTACTTTAGGAGCAGTAATGATTCCAATATGGAGAAAAGCGACTATAAATATAAAAAAAGAAATGTCTAGACAAAAGATGCCTCTACTTGGTATTTGTGCAGCATTTTCATTTCTGATTATGATGTTTAATATTCCTTTGCCAGGAGGAACCACCGGTCACGCAGTAGGAGCTACTTTAGTAGCTATTCTTCTTGGTCCCTTTTCTGCAACTATTGCAGTTACAATTGCTTTAGCAGTTCAGGCTCTATTTTTTGGAGATGGTGGAATCCTATCCCTAGCAGCTAACAGCTTTAATATGGCTTTTGTTATGCCTTTTGTGGGATACTACATATTCAGATTTGTGAAAGACAAAGTATCTAATAATAAGGGAGAATATATTGCAGCTTTTATTGCAGGATATATATCATTAAATGTAGCTGCTCTTCTTACTGCAATACAGCTTGGAATTCAGCCTATACTTTTTACGGATGGGTCTGGTCTTCCATTGTATAGTCCGTATGGCTTAGATATATCTATTCCAGCTATGATGATCCCTCATCTATTGGTAGCTGGTGTTTTAGAAGGATTAGTAACTGCTGCTGTTTATGGTTATGTGAAAAAGGTTTCTCCAGAAGTCATATATGAAGGTACTATTAAAAAAATTAAACCTATATATGGATTAATAATGTCTCTAATTGTACTTAGTCCTTTAGGTATTTTAGCTACAGGAGTAGCTTGGGGTGAATGGGGTAGTAAAGAAATAAAAGAGTTGTTAGGTTTTATACCAAAGGGCATTGAAAATGGATTTCATTTTAATGCTTTAATGCCTGACTATACCATACTAGATATTCAAGAATTTATAGCATATTTTCTTTCAGCAGTAGTAGGCGTGGTATTAATTCTTAGTATTACTAGACTTATGAGTATTAGAAGATTTAAAGGAAAAAATAAAGATTTAGGTGGTTTAAATAAAGATATTATGTAGGTGAGTACATGATTGAAGAGTGGCTTTTTGTTAAGGATGAATATATACCAGAAAAAGAAAGTAACAAATTCATAGATAAAAGTATTATTTCAATTTTAAAAGTACTTTCTAGAATTAGGCGAGGAGGTATAAAAAGACATAAGCTTGTCTATAGTTTGAACCCCGCTTTAAAGGTGTTTTTTACCATTTTAAACTTAGTGCTTTTGTCTTTATCGAGAAGCTTTATATATGTATTAGTGATGAATGTATATGCTTTTGTAAATATTTTACTTCTAGATACTGAAGAAAGGAACAATATTTTAGTAATCAGCCTGATTATTCCACTTTTTACTCTTATTATGTTAATTCCATCTATGTTAAGAGGGAATATAGTTAACAATTTATTACTTTTACAAAAAATAATTGTAAATATTATTTTAGTCAATTATTTGTCCTATACAACCAAATGGAATCATATTACTAAATCCTTAAAGCTATTATTTATACCAGACCTATTTATTTGGGTTATGGAAATTACCATTAAGTATATTGTGTTATTAGGAGAATATTCAGTCAATTTATTATATGCCTTAAAGATTAGATCTGTTGGGAGAAATCATGATAAATATAATTCTCTTTCCAGAATAATTGGAAATTTATTTCTAAAATCTAAGCAAATGAGTGAAGAAATGTTTTCTGCTATGGAATGCAGAGGTTTTGTTGGAGAATATACTATTCAAATGAAATTCAGCTTTAAAAAGGCAGATTTATTATATTGTATAGTTAATATATCACTTGTTGGGATATTTTTAGTTACCAATTATTTATAATTTCTAATAAGGAGGCCACAAGATGATTGTTGTAGAAAATTTAACCTTTAAATATAAAGATCGGATTGCACTTGATAATATCTCAGTGAACATAAATGAAAAGGAATCTGTGGCCATAATAGGACCTAATGGAAGTGGTAAATCTACTTTTTTAAAGATTTTAAATGGCATTGTATTTCCCAATAGAGGTAAATATTTATTTAATGGAGAGGAAATTACAGAGAAAAAATTAAATGATACTAGATTTTCAAAGCTATTTCATAAGAGAATTGGTTTTGTATTTCAAAATCCAGATGCTCAGCTTTTTTGCTCTACAGTATTTGAAGAGGTAGCCTTTGGGCCAATGCAGATGGGCTTTTCAGAAAAAGAAGTCAATAAAAGAGTTAATGATTGCCTCAATATTTTAAATATAGAAAAGATAAAACATGAACATCCCTATAATTTAAGTGTTGGGGAAAAAAAGAGAGTTGCAATAGCAAGTGTTCTTTCAATGAATCCAGAAGTACTTACTTTAGATGAACCCATGAGTGGTGTAGACCCCAAAGGAAAAAAATTTTTGAAAGAGCTTTTGATTAAACTAAATGAAGCTGGAAAGACAATTATCTGTGCAACCCATGATTTTGAGTATGTACAAGGAGTTTTTAAGCGTGCTATTGTATTTGCTGAAGATCATCGTATTATTCGGGATGATTGTTATGAAGCAGTTATACAAGATGAAGAGTTTCTAATAAAACATAATATTAAGTAGAAGAACAAAATCTTTGATTTAAATAAATTAAGGAAGATTTTGTTGAAATCCATATACGGAAATTATATTCTAATTATTCATAATTTAATAAGGAATATAAATTCCTATGGATTATAAAAAACGATATGGGAGAGATAAATTATGAAGATACTTTACTATGATTGTTTTTCAGGAATAAGTGGGGATATGAATTTAGGTGCTATGATTGATTTAGGAGTAGATAAGGAATATTTAATTAATGAGCTTTCAAAATTGAATTTGGATTCAGAATATGAAATAAGGATAAGAAGAGAGAATAAAAAAGGGATTGATGGGACAAAGGTAGATGTGATTTTGAAAAATAAATACAATCATAGTCATGATCATTTAAACGAAGAAGCTAAACACCATTATGCTCATAAACATGACCACTTTCATGACCATCATGACCATACTCACAGCCATGCACATAGGAATCTAAAGGATATTGAAGATATAATATATTCAAGTAGTTTAAATGAAAATGTAAAAAAATTGAGTATAGATATGTTTAGAAAGATTGCACAAGCTGAAGCAAAAGTACATGGAAAATCTTTATATGAAGTTCATTTTCACGAGGTAGGAGCTGTGGATTCTATAGTAGATATTGTGGGAGCAGCAATATGCATAGACTATTTAAAAGTAGATAAGATTATGGCATCACATGTACAAGTAGGTGGAGGTTTTGTAAAGTGTGCTCATGGATTGATTCCAGTACCTGCTCCAGCAACTGTTGAAATACTAAAAGGTATTCCAATTAAGTCAGGGATAGTACCCTTTGAAACAACTACACCTACAGGTGCAGCAATTCTAGCTGTTAATGTAGATGAGTTTACAGATGAAATGAATTTTACTATAGAAAAAATTGGATATGGAATAGGAAATAGAGACTTAAAAATACCTAATGTTTTGAGGGTTTATATAGCAAGAGAAAATGAAGAAAAAAAAACAGAACCTAATTCACATATCAAACAATACATATTAGAAACCAATATAGATGACATGAATCCAGAAATATATAGCTATATAGAGGAAAAACTTTTTGATAAAGGAGCGCTAGATGTATTTAAGACACCTATAATTATGAAAAAAGGCAGAATAGCAGTAAAATTAAGTGTTTTAGTTAGAGAGAAGGACATAAAAGCCATACAGGAAGTAATTTTTAAAGAGACTACTTCAATAGGAATTAGAAAATATGAGGTTGAAAAAATAATGTTAGAAAGGGATTTTTCAAAGATCAGTACAATTTATGGAGAAGTAACAGTGAAAAATTCATATTACAAAGGAGAGAAAATCAAATCTAAACCAGAATATGAGGATTGCAGAAGACTTGCAGAAGAAAACAATGTACCTATTGGAGAGATTTATAGAGAAGTTTACAAAAGAATAGAGGGTGTTTCAAATGATAAATAATGAAAAATATTTAAAACTGATAAATTATTTAAAGGAGTTAGAAAGGGTAGTTTTGGCATTTTCAGGGGGAGTAGACAGTACATTTTTACTCAAAGCTGCAAAAGAAGCTTTAGGAGATAATGTGAAAGCAGTTACAATACTTTCTCCATATATACCTAAATGGGAAGTGGAAGAGGCAAAACAGTTAGTTAGTGAATTAGGTGTTAATTATGAAATTGTAGAAGTACCTATTATTGAGGAAATTAGAAATAATCCAGAGAATAGATGTTACTTATGTAAAAAGGCCGTTTTTAGTATTATAAAATCAATTGCTGAAAAAGAAGGATACAATCATGTAATTGATGGAACAAACTTTGATGATACAAAGGATTATAGACCTGGATTAAAAGCTTTGGAAGAATTGAATATTAAAAGTCCTCTGCTTGAATGTAAATTGACTAAAGAAGAAATAAGAGAACTGTCTAAAGAATTAGGACTTAAGACATGGGACAAACCACCATATGCATGTCTTCTTACCAGAATACCTTATGGTAATGAGCTGAATGTAGAAGATTTTCAGAAAATAGAGAATGCAGAAAAATATTTGATGGATATTGGGATTAGGGCGGTAAGAGTGAGATGCCATAAGGATTTAGCAAGAATTGAAGTTGGAAAGAATGAAAGAAGTAAGCTATTTAATGAGGAAATTTTAGATGAAATTTCTAAAGAGTTCAAAAAAATTGGGTTTAAATATGTAACATTAGATTTAGAAGGTTATAGAACCGGGAGTTTTAATGAGACAATTTTAACAAAATAAAAAGGTAGTGCAGTTCGCTTTTAAATAATCTCATAGGAGGAAAAATGTATGAACCTGCAAGATATGAGAAAATTACTTGAAGAAGTTAAAAATGGTGAAATTGAAATAGAAGATGCATTAGAAAGATTAAAAGATTTGCCTTTTAAAGATTTAGGTTTTGCTATAATTGATAATCATAGAGAAATTAGAGTAGGTTATCCAGAAGTTATATATTGTGAAGGAAAAACAGTAGAACAAGTGAAGAGTATAGTGGAATTTATGCTTACTAAGAATAAAAATATAATAGCTACTCGTGCTAGTGAAGAAATGTATAAAGCAGTCAAGGAGATATGTAAAGATGCTAATTATAATAAGTTAGGGAGAATAATTACAATAAGAAGGACAGAAGAAAAATATACCGATAGCTATATAGCCATAGTTGCAGCAGGAACATCGGACTTGCCAGTAGTAGAAGAAGCAGCAGAGACTGCGAAACTCCTTGGAAATAGGGTAGAAAAAGTTATTGATGTAGGAGTAGCAGGAATACATAGATTATTGGCTAAGCTGGATATTATAAGGGGAGCAAAAGTAATAATTGTTGTTGCTGGAATGGAAGGGGCCCTTGCTAGTGTCGTAGGTGGGCTTGTAGATAAGCCAATTATAGCTGTACCTACAAGTGTTGGTTATGGAGCAAATTTTGGAGGACTTTCTTCGCTTTTATCTATGCTAAATAGCTGTGCTAGTGGGGTAAGTGTAGTAAATATAGATAATGGATTTGGAGCGGCATATATTGCTAGTATAATTAATAAGCTTTAATAAGAGTATTTTAGTCTAAAAGTGTATCAAGTTATTGTGGAGTTTAATAGCACCTAGATTAAAAAGTCTAGGTGTTTTTTGCATAAAGAAAAATTCAAAGGAAGAAAACGATAGATGTACTATTATCAATAATTTTTGATATCGGTCATTTAGTGTAGTATAATGATAAAAAGAGGTGAACTAATTATGGATAAGGAAATTCTAAATTTTCTCAAAGAGTTTAAAAATGAATTAATTGGGAAAGTTGATGGGTTAAATGGTAAGTTTAATGAATTAAGTGGTAAGTTTGATGAATTGAATAATAAATTTGATAATCTAGAATTGCAAGTAAAAGAAAATACTCAAATTTTAAAGGCTTTAGAACATTCTGTGCAAACTAATAAAGCAGAACATGATAGAATGATAAATGATATAGCACATATTAAAGGAGATATAGAATCAATTAAAGGAGATTTAAGCATAGTAGAGGAAGTGACAGCAAATAATTGGGCTAATATCGCAAAATTAAAAAGAGCAAAGTAAAAAGGGAAGTACCTAGATTGAAGAGTCTAGGTGCTTTTTTCTTTCAACAAAATGCTAGTAACAATATATTGCTTAGTACATAGATTAAAGTAGAATAATAACTGGAGGGGTTTTATGTATTATTATGGTATTACTCCCGATCAATTAATAAAAGCAATGAAAGGTGAGCTAGAAGCTATAAAATATTATGAAAGACTTATTAAGATGGCGCCAAATCGAGAAGAAGCTGATATAATAAGAGCATTTTATAAAGATGAGAAAAAACATTATAGTAACTTTAGGCGTTTATATATGATGATGACAGGAAGACCGCCAATTATACCACCGATTGATACGCCTAAATTTAGAACCTATCTACAAGGTGTAGAGCAAGCTATATTGGATGAATTAGATGCTTATGAATTCTATAGAGATATTTATTTATCTAGCATAAATCCGTATGTTAGAAGTATATTTTTTGAAGCTTTTACTGATGAGAATGAACATGCGGCTCATCTAAACTATCTATATACCAAAAATAAGTGTAAATAACATATTTATAATCAAATAAAATAATGACGGCTATGTGAAGGTTAAACTTCATATAGCCGTTTTATACTGAATGAGAAATACTATTTTTTTTCTGACAAATAAAAAGATACAGTTTATTCTTTTTTTAAAATTCCTTTTTTATAATCCATAAGGAAATTATAAACCTTATTAAATTGTGGATAATTTTAGATATAATTTCCGTATATGGATTTCAACAAAATTTACTTTAATTTGTTTAAATCGAAGATTTTGTTATAATATTCATTCATAATCTCCTTAGGTACCAGGCTTCCACCTGTAGCCCATGCAATATGAGTTGCATTTGTCATCTTACCATACAATTCATTTTTCATTAGAAATTCTTTTAAAGAGCTGCTTTTGAGTAAATCAATTACACCTGGTATTCCAGCTAAGGCTGAAGGTTCTAAATATATATTTTCACAATCTGCTAAGGTACTGAGAAGCCTATAGAGCTTATCATCTTCAACAGTATATACACCGCTAATTAAGTTTTTTAATGTTTTTCCGACAAAGCCAGAAGGTCTTCCAACTGCAAGACCGTCAGCTTCAGTTATATTGTCAATTCCAAAGTCCTGAACAGATATTTCATTATGCTTATCAGTTAATAAACCTAAAAGCATACATGGAGAATGAGTTGGTTCAGCAAAGAAGCAATGGACATTATCTTTAAATAACAGCTTAAGTCCAAAGGCAACTCCACCTGGACCTCCACCAACGCCACAGGGTAAATATACGAATAAAGGATGTTTACTATCTACAACTATATTCATTTCTTCAAGCTGTTTTTTTAGTCTTATTGCTGCAACGCTATAGCCGAGGAAAAGGTCTTTAGAATTTTCATCATCTATAAAATAACTCATAGGATTTGAATTAGATAATCTTCTACCTTCTTCTACAGCTTTACTGTAATCTGATTCATATTCTATAACATTTACTCCTTTACTTCTCAACAAGTCCTTTTTCCACTTTTTGGCGTCAGCAGACATGTGAACAACTACTTTAAAACCTAATTTTGCACTCATAATACCAATACTAAGACCTAAATTTCCGGTAGAACCAACTTGTATAGTATATTGATTAAAAAATTCTCTAAATTCATCATTATCCATAATTGAATAATCATCATCTAAGCTTAACATATTATGCTTTATTGCTAATTCTTCTGCATGCTTTAGTACTTCATAAATCCCGCCTCTTGCCTTAATAGAGCCTGCTATGGCAAGATGAGAGTCGCATTTAAGAAGCAAAAGTCCAGGGATTTTTACTTCAAACATTTTTTCTAAGACTTCTTGCATTTTAGGGATCTTAACTAATGGAGATTCTATTATTCCATTCAAATCTTTTGTTTCAGGAAAAAGCTTGGATATGAGTGGAGCAAAACGATTTAATCTTTCTTCGGCATCCTTCACATCCTTTTCATTTAATGAGATATTTTTAATTGCTATATCGAATTTTTCGTATTTTGGATTTATCCAGAATACTTCCTTAGTATTAATTATGTCATTCAGCAGCGGAAATTCCTGTATCCATTCTTTTATACTTCTTCCTGCTATCAATTTATTTTCCATAGTAAGCACCTCTTTTTTGGTTTTTCGTAAGATGTTTTTAAAATATCTAACATAATTAGAGGAATATCGTCTTTAAAGATTTTTATCCGGTATCGGTGAATTCCTTCCAAGAATGAATGTTTTCTTTTTTAAAAATTATACATTATTTAAGAATAAATAGGTACATAATAATTTAAAAATATTTCTATTAAATAAATGTTTTTAAAGGCAACCTATACTATGCGTACAGGTTGCCTGTTTAAGTTATATTTTTATTTCATGAAATCTTTCAATATATTTTGTATTTTATCTTTATCTAATATTTTCTGATTTTCTTTAGCTCTCTTAAAAGCAGATGAGGTATTTTGAGACGTATTATTTGAATGAACGACGATTATAAAATTTCTCTTCTTCAATATTTCATGAGGGAGTTTAATTGCATAAGTGTGACCTCCAGGCATTTTATAACGTTTCCCATCTAAATAGTCACTTACTTTATAAATTAAAGTATAAAATGGAGGTGATTTGATTTCAGTTTTTGCTAATCCTTTTAGTATAGAATCGTATACATAACCTTTTTGATTAATTAAGACTTGAGTATTTAATCTAGGTCTATAATCAAATAGCTGCTGTATAAATGTTTTATGATACATATCATCACAATCTAAACGTACAAGATATAGATAATCGTAGCCTTTAATATATTCAATTATTTTAGATTCGTATTCATTTTGATTTACAAATTGAATATTATCAGGAAGAGGTTCATATTTAGAAAGAGCATTTTCTATTATAGATTTTGTTTTATCATGATATTTTATTAAAGCAACGAAGTTTTGATTGGTTTGTGCTTTTAAGCTTTGCAAAGTATAATTCATAAATATTGCTATTCTTTGCTTAATCCATTCTTCTGTAAATCTTTTATCTTTAAATGGTTGAGTATTAAAACTCATACCAATAATAATTCTCTTAGTTCCAGATATATATCTTTTCTTATTATTTTTCTTTCTTTTAATTATAATTTTATTCACAGGTCTTCTTAAATTATTTTTTTTCTTGTTTGATTTAAGTTTGACTTTTTTGGATTTAGACATTTTTAACACCTCAATTAGAGTTTTGAGTTTGAAAGCATTTTTCTAGTTTATTATATGAAACCTAAAACTATTGTGATTAAGCTTGTTTAATATTCTTCACTTTAAGATACCTAACTCATAATATGTATTGAAAAGTTAAATATTGGATATTTGCCAATAAAAGAAGGTGGACTTATGAATGTCAGTGTAATAGGTGCTGGATATGTAGGGTTAGTATCAGCATTAGGATTTTGTAAAATGAATAATAATGTAATATGTGTTGATAAAAAGATAGAGAAGATTACTAAACTAAACAGAGGAATACCAACATTATACGAAGAAGGATTAGAAGAATTGTTAAAAGAATGTTTGCAAAGCAGAAATATAATGTTTACTGATGATATTAGGATAGCTGTAGAAAAATCTGATGTAATTTTTATAACTGTTGGGACTCCAACATTAGAAAATTGGGAGGTAGATTTGTCTCAGCTCAATGAAGTGATAAGAGAAATTTGTAAATATATCAAAAGCTACAAGGTTATTGTAAACAAGAGTACTGTACCCGTTGGAACACAAAAATATATAAAACAATTACTTGTAGATAAAGGAGTAAATGAAGAAAATTTTGATGTAGTATCAAATCCAGAATTTTTGAGAGAAGGTAAGGCTATTTATGATTTTTTAAATGCAGATAGAATAGTAATAGGATTGGATTCTGAAAGAGCTAGAAAGATTATGGAAAAGCTTTACAAACCTTTTAATATAGAAATAATATTTACAACACCTGAAACTGCTGAACTTATTAAATATGCTTCCAATGCTTTTCTTGCAACGAAAATATCTTTTATTAACGAAGTGGCAAATCTTTGTGATAAGGTAGGAGCTGATATTGAAGTAATATCATATGCAATGGGATTAGATAAAAGAATATCTCCTGAGTTTCTAAAGGCAGGAATAGGTTTTGGGGGCTCATGTTTTCCTAAGGATACAAAAGCTTTAGTAAAAATAGCTGAAAAATACGGATGTAATTTTAAGATTGTAAAGAGCGCTATTGAGGTAAATAATAATCAAAGAATTTTACCTGTAAAGATACTTTTAAATTATTATAAAAAATTAGAGGGCAAAGTTATTACTGTTTTGGGTCTTACTTTTAAGCCAGATACTGATGATATAAGAGAAGCTCCTTCGTTGTATATAATAAGGAGATTATTAGATATGAAAGCTGTAGTAAAATGTTACGACCCTAAGGCTTCAGATGAAATAAAGAAAATATTTCCTGATATAAATTGTTATCCAAATATATATGATAGTTTAGAAGGTTCTTCATGTGCAATCATATGTACAGAGTGGAAAGAAATATCTTCAATGAATCTAGAAAAAGCTAAATTGAAAATGAAAGAACCAATTATTATTGATGGAAGAAATGCTTTAGATTTAAATAAAGTTAGAGATAGCGGAATAATTTATTTTTCAATAGGTAGAAAGAGGCAAAATCTAAAGCTATAGATTTTGCCTCTTTCTAGTTCTAAACATCAACATATTTAGAGAAATTTGTTATATTTCTTCTGACAATTTTACATCTACTTAATAGTTTTTCATTACTTACTTTCCATGTGTGTTCAGAACTGGAGCTGTGTCTTACATATACATGATGAAATCTATCTATTGAATATAACTTTATTCCTTTTTTTAAACAATCTTTTGAAAATCGAGTGTCAACACCTCTTGGTATATCAGCAAATTTTACTTTATCAAAGACTTCACGTCTTATAAGCATAGTAGGTCCATCTATATGCTTAACATAACGATTTTCTAACATTGGAGATCTTATTGCTAGAATTTTATACTTTTCAAAATATACAAAAGATGCTGCTTTCCCTATTAAACCTGCATTAGTATAACTAAAAGCTTTTACTGACTCTCTTAAATATTTTGGTCCGTAGTAATCATCATCATCAAATTTTGCAATTATTTCGTTATTTGACTGTCTAACCCCAAAATTTAAACATTCACCTAGTGAAGTTTTCTCATCTAATTGAAAAACCTTAACATTTTTATATTGGCTGGCCCTTTCTTTCCATAGATTTATATCCATATCATTATTATTTAAGATTATAATCAATTCTTTTTTTTCATAGTTTTGTCTTATATAATTATTGAAGACATTATCAATATAATTTGGACGCATAGTGCACGTAATTATTGAAACACTTGGATAAACGAAATTGTTATCTTTAATTAATCTTTGATATCTCCTAAATAGTTTTTTATTTATAAAGCTATCTAATGATTTGTTAACAGGATTTTTATATTGATTTTTTTTCATATTTTGTAACCTCCTGCAAATATACTTAGGAACTAGATATTAATAAGTTTTAGAAGCAGCACTTTTCTTTGTAATACTTATATGTATTATTATTAATTTATGTTAAATAATCATAATTAAAGCACCTAGATTAAGTTAATCTAGGTGCTTAAGATATTAGAATCTAAGGTCTCTTTCACCATTCTCTATTCTTTCTAAATACTTGATTGTAGCCTTTCTTGCAGATTCTTTAGGTATTTGTTTTAAAGATTCTTCTATAGTTTTCTTTCCAAGTTCTTTTAATTCTTCATCAGCATAATCTAGTAAGAATTCTTTAAAAGTTAATAATGCATTAGGTAGACATACATTATGAATTTGTCCAGCTTTAGCTAGTGCCATGAATCTTTCGCCAGTTCTTCCTTCTCTGTAGCAAGCTGTACAGTAGCTTGGTATATAACCAGATTTACATAAACTCTTTAAAATTTCTATTGGTGATCGATGATCTTCTACTTCAAATTGAGGTTTCTCATCATCGTGATGTTTGTGCATATATTCTTCAACATAGCCTCCTACACCTGTACATGAACCTGCACTAATTTGTGATATACCAAGAGATATAACCTCGTCTCTATACTCTGGTGCTTCTCTAGTTGAAAGTATCATTCCAGTATAAGGTACAGCCAATCTAATAATTGCTACAATCTTTTTGAAATCATCATCTGAAACAAGATATGGGTAGTTATTGATATCAACACCTTCTGCAGGTCTTAATCTTGGAACAGATATTGTATGAGGACCTACACCATAAACGCTATCTAAATGTTCAGCATGCATTAGTAGTGCGATTGTTTCGTATTTATAATCATAAAGTCCATAAAGAACACCTAAGCCTACATCATCAATTCCTGCTTGAAAAGCTCTGTCCATAGCTGTTGTATGCCAGTTATAATCATGTTTAGGTCCTTTTGGATGAACTTTTTCATATGTTGGCTTATGATATGTTTCTTGGAATAAGATGTATGTTCCTATTTCAGCTTCCTTTAATCTTTTATAATTTTCTACAGTTGTAGCTGCTATATTAACATTAATTCTTCTAATACTTCCATTATCAAACTTTATTGAATAAATAGTTTTTATACAATCGATTATATAATCTAAAGTACAATTTACAGGGTCTTCACCGGCTTCTAAAGCTAGTCTCTTATGTCCTAAAGATTCTAGAACTTTAACTTCTTCCTCAAGTTCTTTCATAGTTAGTTTCTTTCTTTTAAAGCTTTTATTTGAATGTTTATATCCACAATATTCGCAGTTATTAACGCAATAGTTGCTTACATATAAAGGTGCAAAAAGAACTATTCTTTTACCATATATTGTTTCTTTAATATGTCTTGCTGTCTTGAACATTTCTTCTAGTATATCTTCATCTTCTATGTTAAGTAATACAGCCGCTTCTCTATGAGTTAACCCTTTACATGCTTTTGCTTTTTCTAGAATACTTCTAACATACTCTTTATCTTGTGCTTTTTTCTTACCGTATTCCATAGATTCAAGAATTTCAGAATGCACAATAAAATCTTCAGCTCTATATTCTTTCATTTTTAAAACCCCCTAAATATTAGAATAAATATAAAATTTATTTTGTTTCAACTTTTGTTAGTGCTGATTTAACATTTACGCCTTTTACTTTTCCAAGCTTTCCTGTCATAGCACTTATTTCATCAGAAGTTCCATCAACTATCAGAGAAATCACTGAAATATTTTTTTCTCTATACGGTACTCCCATTCTTCCAATAATAATGTTTGCAAAGTCGTGGAGTATTGAGTTTACTTTATCTACATTTTCTATATTTTCTATAACAATGCCTACAACGCCTATTCTATTTTTCATATTACACCTCCTTACGCTAAAAAAACCTTCCGTAAAATACGGAAGGTTTTTACATACACTAGTCAAAAGCCTATCTCTACCATTTATCGTACTAAGAAATGATATATAAACAAATGTCTTTAGGCACTATGAAAACGTGTTATGATTCCTTCCCCTTTTACTCGGAAAATCCTCGTAATTAGGTTGGATTTTTAATTATCCACCATGACGGAAAACCATCATAGCAGAATTATTTGTTACTATTATAACAAATATGCAGGTTGTTGTCTATATATTCGAATAATTTAACATACTGTAAAAAATTAACTTAATTACTAAAAGAACTTATTTAACATTATACATTCCATGACTATTCATATAGTCAAAAAGTTCTTTTCCATGCTGGTGTTCGTCTTGTTGTATATGTTGAAGTGCTTGCCTAATGGTTGGATTTACACATTCGAATATTACAGTATCATAAGTTCCAGATACATATTTTTCAGTAGATAATAAATCGCTGCATAAAACTTTATCTGCCTGATTATTCATAGTATTTTGTGGACTAGCTTGTTGTGTTTGACCTCCTTGAGGCATAGGCTGCTGATTTGGTTGTGGATGACTGAGATTAGGCTGCTGACCATTAAGTATTTGATTAATGATGTCATAATGATGTTGTTCTTCAGTTGCAATTTTATTAAATAATTGTTTTAATTGTGGATCTTGTGCTTGACTAGCATAATTTTGATATTTTTTTACGCAAGTTTCTTCTTGATTTCTTTGATCTTCTAAAAGCATTCTTTCTTTTTGACTAAGTTGTATTTGCATTAAATCACCTCCTTGAATTATTCTTTACAGCCTATAAAGTTATTATTCATAAATGCTGAGCGTTTAGTTTTCATATTTAATAGTGTGCTTTTGATTAAATTGTTGTAATTAATCACTATAAATATTTTTTATTTAAATAAGGTTAATTATAAAAAAAATCAATTTGTAAAAGCAATATGATTACTTTAAAATGTACGTGTTGGAAGGGTGATGCATTGTGCTAATAGATATACATATACATACAAAAGAATATTCGTCTTGTAGTGATATTGATTTAGAAGAGGCTATTGTAAAGGCAAAATCTATTGGGCTTGATGGAATTTGTATTACAGATCATGAAAGTAAAGATATAGCTGATAAAGCTATGGAATTGTCTAAGAAACATGATTTTTTAATTATAGTTGGTGTGGAGATTTTAACTTATGAAGGAGATTTGTTAGTTTTTGGTTTGGAAGAAGTTCCAAAAGAAAAAATGAGTGCAAACGAATTGATTTCATTAGTTTCAAGAGCGGGTGGTATTGCCATTAGTGCCCATCCTTATAGAGATAATGGAAGAGGTATGGGTGATAATATAAGAAAATTAGATGGGTTATCAGGGATAGAGGTTTTTAATGGTAATACAAAATTATTTCAAAATATAAAAGCTTTTGATTTAGCAAAAGAGTTAAGCATCCCTTGTTTAGGAGGTAGTGATGCTCATAGAATTGAAAGAATAGGAAGATGTGCTACTTTATTTCCAGATGGAATAAGAGATGAAAAAGATTTAATTGACGCTATTAAACACAGGAAAGTTTCACCTGTGAAATGTGTAGATATAAATAATTTTCAAGAAATTAAATGTTTAAAGGAGGCAAGGATGTGAAGAAGAGTTTATCGTTAATTTTAATCATCGTAATGATGTCTTTACTTGTTATTGGTTGTGGTACTAATAGTGAGAAAGTAACTAATACTGAAGCAAATGTAAGCACAAATTCTCTAAAAGGTACGACTATTAAGGTGTTTGCTGCTTATGGTGGCAAGGATCAGATTTTTTCAGAATTTGAAAAGGATACAGGTATAAAAGTTGAGTATTTAGGTATGTCATCAGGTGAAGTTTTAGCACGTATTAGAGCAGAAAAAGGTAAGCCGTTAGCAGATGTATGGTTTGGCGGTGGAGTAGATAGTTTTATAGCTGCTAAAAACGACGGGTTATTAGAGAAATATGTATCTAAAGAAGCGGAAAAGATTCCTGTTCAATTTAAGGATAAAGATGGATATTGGACTGGAGTTTCTTTAGTAACTGTTAACTTTATAGTTAATGAACAAATAAGTAAAGAAAAAGGTATTGAAATACCTCAAAAATGGACGGACTTACTAAAACCTGAATTCAAAGATGAGGTATTAATGTCTAATCCATCAATATCAGGTACAGCCTATACTATATTAAGCGGTATTTTACAAACAATGGGTAAAGAAGAAGGCTGGGCATTTTTAGAAGAGTTGAATAAAAACATACCGTATTATGCAAAGAGAGGTAGTGAACCTCCAAAGAAAGCAGCTTTAGGAGAAGTTATAGTTGGATTAGCTCCTGATACAGGTGAAAAGCTAAAAGCAGAGGGATATCCAATTGTATCAGTGTTTCCTAAGGATGGAACTCCATGGTGGCCATCCCCAGTAGCTATATTAAAAGGAGCTGAAAACTTAGAAGGAGCTAAGGCTTTTGTAGATTGGTGTTTATCTGAGAAGGGTCAAAGAGTATTAAGAGATAATTGTCCTAGGGTACCTACAAGAGAAGGTATAGAGTTACCTGAAGTATTGAAAGGAATTAAAGATGCTAAATTAATGAATATAGATTTTGAAGTTGCTGGAAAAGAGAGGGATTCTATTGTTGAAGAATGGAAACAAAGATTTGGCAACTAGATATTCTGGGGTATCTAAATTAGATACCCCATTTCATAATTTTTTAAGAATATCTATTTATCTACTCGTAATTGGTGGACTATTAATTTTTATACTTTGGCCTATAGTAGCTGTATTATTTGAAAGTGTTTATTATAATGGAATATTGGATTTTAGCAATTATAAACAGATATTTACAGAAAATAGGCAGTTATTAATTAATAGTTTGTTTATTGCGTTACTTTCGACTTCACTTGCCGTATTTTTAGGTTTATGTATAGCTTTATTTATAACACATTCAAATAATAGAGGGAAAAGAGTAGTTTTTTCTATATTGCTATTGACGATGATTTCGCCACCATTTGTTTCTTCATTAGCATATATAATGCTATTTGGCAAAAGAGGTATAATAACTTATAAATTACTTGGTTTATCTATAAATCCATATGGATGGCATGGTATTGTATTGATGCAGTCCATAGGGTTTACCTCTTTAGCGGCTTTACTGCTTATCGGTGTTTTAAGAGGGATTGATAGAAGTCTTGAACAAGCATCAATGGATTTGGGAGCTAGTAGTTTTCAAACATTAATTAAAGTAACTATACCATTAGCTAAGCCAGGAATTATAGCTGCTATATTGCTTGTTTTTATAAGGTCTCTTTCTGATTTTGGCACACCGATTATCATTGGAGGAGGATTTAGTGTATTAGCAACAGAGGCATATTTAAATGTTATTGGGCTTTATAATATGCCAAAGGCTGCTGCTATGAGTACATTACTTCTTTTACCTGCGTTAGTAATATTTATTGTTTATCGTTTTATTATGGGTAAGTCACAGTTTTTTTCAACAAAAACTGTTAGTGTGGGAGATCGTGAGATAAAATTATCTAGATGGATTAATATTTTTTTAGCAGTAATTACTTGGTCTTTTGTAATACTAATGGTATTAAAATATTTAACTATTTTTTATGGTGCTTTTGCTAAGACTTGGAGAGTAGATTTTTCTCTAAGTTTAAGACACGTGAAGGCGCTTAATATTAGAAAACTAAATAGTTTTATTCGCAGTCTTAAATATTCTCTGATTGCTGGGTTTTTAGGTAGTGTTGTAGGAATACTTATATCATATATTACAGAAAGAAAAAAGATTATTGGATGGCAGGCGTTAGATTTTATTGCAACATTACCATTTATGATACCAGGTACTTTTTTTGGTATAGGTTATATACTAGCTTTTCATGATTATCCTTTAGCTTTTACAGGAACAGCATTTATCGTTGTAGTCAATTGTATTTTTCGCCAGCTACCTATAGGGACAAAAGCTGGAACAGCGGTTTTAAGTCAGTTAAATCCCGAATTGGAATACAGCGCAATGGATTTAGGTGCACAAGAACTTCATGTTCTTAAAGATATTATTATGCCAGCTGTTAAGCCTGCATTTTTAGTAAGTTTTATAAATATTTTTACAGCAACAATGACGACAATTGGGTCTATTATTTTTCTTGTTTCACCTGAGTCTAAAGTTGCAACTGTAGAGATGTTTGATGCTATTAAGAATGGAGACATTGGACTTGGAGCTGTTTTTTCTAATTTGATTATTATTTCTGTATTAATAATAAATATTAGCTTTTCTTGGTTGGTTTTAAAGAAAAAGAAAAATACTTACAGTAGTAATGGGGGGACGGGGTATGTATCTACAATTGAGACAATTAACCAAAGAGTTTGATTCAATTTATGCTGTTAAAGATTTAGATTTAGACATTAATAAGGGAGAACTAGTTTCAATATTAGGACCTAGTGGGTGTGGAAAAACCACGACGTTAAAGATGATAGGTGGTTTTTTGACTCCTACTAGAGGTTCAATAATTCTTGATGATGTAGATATAACTAACTATCCTCCCAATAAAAGACCTACTTCAACTGTATTTCAAAGCTATGCTCTTTTTCCGCACATGAATGTGATTCAGAATGTAATATATGGTTTGAAATATAAAGGGATTGGCAAAAAGGAAGCTTTAGCAAAAGGAGAAAATATGCTTGAAATAGTAGGGCTAAAACATTATAGCCATAAAGATATTTCACAATTAAGTGGAGGAGAGCAACAAAGAGTTGCTTTAGCAAGAGCTCTTATTATGAATCCTAAAGTCTTATTATTAGATGAACCATTGAGTAATTTAGATGCAAAATTGAGGATTAAAATGAGGAATGAAATTAAGAATATACAGTCTCATTTAGGTATTACCATGCTGTATGTAACCCATGATCAAGAAGAGGCTCTCAGTATTTCAGATAGAATTGTAGTTATGAATAAAGGAAAAGTAGAACAAGTAGGAACACCAAAAGAAATTTACTGTCATCCTAAAAGTCAATTTGTAGCTGATTTTATAGGAAGGATTAATATAATAGAAGTTGAAAATGGAGAGAAAATTATAGTGCGGCCAGAGAATGTTAAGCTTTCTGAGTTAAGTGGAAAATATCAAGGATTAGTATTGCAGAAACAGTTTATGGGTGCATTTGTAACGTATTATGTAAAAGTTGAAAATAGTGTTATACAAGCCGATGTTTTAAGTAATGATGATAAAGAGTGGCTTGTAGGAGAAAGTGTATATTTATCGTTTTCAGATGATGCAGTAATAAAAATATAGCCCGACATAGTCAGGCTATATTTTGTTTTTCTTAGAAGTTATATCTAAATCATTAATAATATCTTCAACGTCTTCAATACCTACTGAAAGTCTAACTAATGTATCAGTTATACCTAGCTTAGCCCTAATTTCTGCTGGAATTGAAGCATGAGTCATTTTGGCAGGAACAGAAATTAAGCTTTCAACTCCACCAAGACTTTCTGCTAGTGTAATAACTTCTAAATTTGATAGTAGTTTATTTAGATATTCTTCATTAATAACTTCGAATGAAATCATTCCACCAAATTTTTTCATTTGCATGAGTTTATTTTCATTTACTTCAATACCTGGATAATATATTTTCTTAACCCATTCTTGTTCTTTAAGCCACTTAACTATTTTTTCGGCATTTTCACAGTGTCTATCCATACGTACATGTAGTGTTTTAATACCTTTAATTAAAAGCCAACTATCAAATGGTCCAAGTATTGCGCCTACTGAATTTTGAATAAAATGCATTTTATTGCCAAGTTCTTCGTTATTTACGATAACTAAACCTGCAACTAAGTCACTATGACCGCCTAGATATTTTGTAGCACTGTGAATTACAATATCTGCTCCTAGCTTAATAGGTTTTTGCAGGTATGGAGTCATAAAAGTATTATCAACAATAAGGAGCAAATTATTTTCTTTCGCTATTTTAGAAACTTGTTTAATATCTGTTAATTTCATTAGAGGGTTTGTAGGTGTTTCAATATAGATAGCTTTTGTGTTTTCTCTTATATATTTGGACATATTGTCTATATCACTAGTGTTAATGAAATCATATTCTAAACCAAAATTTTTAAAGACTTTATCTACAACTCTAAACGTTCCTCCATAAACATCGTCACTTAAAATTATATGGTCACCTGATTTAAATAACATTAAAACTGAAGATATAGCTGCCATACCAGAACTAAATGCAAAACCTCTAAAACCACCTTCTAAATCTGAAATTAATTTTTCTAAAGCTTCACGTGTTGGATTACCTGTTCTTGAGTACTCATATCCACTGTGCTGCCCAACTTTTTTTTGACGATACGTTGAAGTTTGATAAATAGGAACAGTAACCGCTCCTGTTTTTTCATCTCCATCTATACCACCATGAATTACAAGTGAGTTAAACTTCATTTTATTCCTCCTTTTCATACTTTTCTTTAAGGCCATTTAATACTTTCTTAGAATATTCTTTAGCTCCAAATAAAGACATATCTCTATAATTCCCACATTGTACTGGATTTACTGCTGGAATTTCTTTAGCTAATAGAATTTTTTCTAAAGACTTTATAAGTGCGTGTGCCACATCATTTTCACTTATTTCACTTACTATTATTAGATAAAAACCTGTTCTACATCCCATAGGAGATATGTCTACAACATTATCGAGTTCTTCTCTAATAAAACCTGCTAATAAGTGTTCTATCGCATGAACAGCTCCAGTAGGTATTGCTTCAACATTAGGCTGTGTAAATCTTAAATCAAACTTTGAAATACTATCTCCTTTAGGTGTTGTAATAACTCCACATTTTCTTACATATGGAGCTTTTACTTTAGTATGGTCTAACTTAAAGCTTTCAACAATTATATTTTCCATATTTAATAACCTCCTTTTACAGCAGATATTACCCATACGTATTTGTTCATCTTTTTTAATGAATACGAGTAATTTAATTCTTTAAATAGAACACATAAGTCATCTAATAACTCGTAATATTCAGTTTTTAAGTCATTAAGAAGATTAAAGCATTTATTTGATTCTACATATTTAAACAAGTTTTCTTTGTATTCAATAGATTCAAACATAGTATCGGCAATTACTATCTTTCCATTATTATTCAATTTTTTATCAAGATATTCTAAAGCCTTCTTCTTTTCATCATAAGTTAAATGATGAAAAGCATATGAAGTAACTATTGCATCTATTTTTTTATCTATAGGTATTGATAAAAAATGTCCATCTAAGATATCTACATTGGGTAATTTTTCTTTAGCTATTTTTCTCATTTCTTTAGATGGTTCAATTCCAACTATATTTAATTTTTTTTCATAAAGCACTTTAGTTAAATTTCCTGTTCCCACACCTATTTCAACGATTATACCGTTTTTATCTGCAATTTCATCTGATATATATTTAAGAATATCTTCATAGTTTTCGAAGACTTCTACATATTCATTATCAGTACCGTATACAGTTTCATCGTAAGATTTAGCCCATTCATCAAATAATTTATTAAAATCAGGCATTTTTGACCTCCTCTCAGATCAGAAATTAAAATATTAAGATATTTTTCGGTTTGATTAATATTATAACATAAATACATAAAAACATATAGGAATAGTAGGAATTAGTTTATCATATTTTTTCATCAGTTTCAACACTAAACCAAATTTTACCTATTGATAAATATTATATTTTTAAAAATAGTTATAGAAAAAAACTATTAGATATTAATGCTTTTTAAAAATATAATAAATATGAAAAATCCGACTAAATTGATAGGGGAAGGTGGAATAACAAATGAAAAAACTATTGTTACTTGTTTTAGTATTGAGTTTAACTTTTTCATTATTAGCTTGTAGTAATGTTAATACTAGTGTTAATAATGAAGAACAAATGAGTCAAGAGAAAATAGTTATTGGAGTTATACCAGCTCAGAATCAGGGAAAGATGAAAATTGCAATGGATAAATTGGGGAGTTATTTGAGCAATAAGTTAAATATGAATGTAGAGGTTAATGTGTATTCAGACTATAATGGTGTTGTTGAAGCTATGAATTATGGAAAGGTTGATTTGGCTTATTTCGGACCTTTAACTTATGTAATAGCTCATGAAAAAAGTAATGCAGAAGCTATAATTACGATGCTTATTAACGGTGAACCTTATTATTATTCGTACATAATAGTTCCTAATGATTCTCCATATAACAGTATCGAAGATCTTATTAAAGATGTTGAAAATATCGAGTTTGCTTTTGGAGATCCTAATTCTACTTCAGGATGTTTAATTCCAAGTATTAAGTTTAAGGAACTTGGTGTGTTTAGAAGTGAAACAGATTATGATTTTAAAAATGTAGTTTATACTGGCAGTCACGATGCAACAGCAAAAGCTATAGAAAATAAAAAAATAGATGCTGGAGCTATAGATAGTGCAATATTTGAAATAATGAAGAAAAACAAGGTGATAGATGCAAGTAAATTCAAAGTTATTTGGAAGTCTGATAAGTTATTTCAGTATCCTTGGGCAGTAAAAAACAATTTTCCTATAGAATTAAAAGAAAAGCTTATAGAAGCATTTTTAGAAATTAAGGACCAAGAAATATTAGATGTATTTGGAGCTAATGGATTTACTAGAGCCAATGATAAAGATTATGAACCAATAAGAAAAGCTGCAAAAGAAGCAGGAAGGATATAACAAAATCTTCGATTTAAATAAATTAAGGTAGATTTTGTTGAAATCCATTGCGGAAATTATATTCAAAATTATCCACAAATCAATGCAGTTTATAACGACTCTGGCATGCAAACATGCCAGACAAAGTTTCAGTAAAATCAACATTAAATTTTAAAAATATAAGATTTTATTATAATTTCCTATGGATTATAAAAAAGAGGGATTAAGTATGATAAGGCATTTTAATTTTAATAGAAAATATATTATAACAGTTATTATTATATTAGTTTTGATTTGGAGTGCAGTGGGTACAGAATTTAACCCACTGCTTTTTAGAGATTTAGGAAATACTGTCGATTTTATTAAAAAAAGCTTCTTAAGACCTGAGTGGAGTATATTACCTATAGTTATTAAAGAATCTATTACTACTATACAAATTGCAATAATGGGTACTTTTTTAGCTATATTTATTGCACTGCCATTAAGTTTTTTAGCAGCATTTAATACTACTCCTAACTTATTTTTATTTAATTTAACAAGAAGTTTTCTAAGTTTTCTTCGCTCAGTTCCTGAAGTAGTTTTTGCTCTTATATTTGTACCTACAGTTAGCTTAGGTCCGTTTGCTGGAGTATTAGCGTTAACTATTCACAATATAGGAGTTCTAGGTAAGATGATATCAGAAATTATTGAAGCTGCAGACATAGGACCTCAAGAAGCAGTAAAATCTACAGGTGCCGATAATTATGCTGTTATTATTTATGGTATATTACCACAAATAGTTCCAATTATTTTATCAAATGCATTTTATAGATTAGAAGTTAGTGTAAGGTCATCTTTAGTATTAGGCTTAGTTGGGGCAGGCGGAATTGGACAACTTTTGAGTATTCATTTTAGGATTTTTCAATATAATAAGGTAGCAGTAGATGTAATAGTCATTATGATAATGGTAGTTATAATTGATTATTTAGGAGGATATATAAGACAAAGGGTGATATAATGCAGCTAGAAATAAAAAATTTATTTAAAAGGTATGGTGCTAATCAAGATTACGCTATAAAAGATATATCTTTATCGATAGAAAAAGGCGAATTTGTTAGCGTACTTGGATTAAGTGGGTCGGGTAAATCTACATTAATTAGATGTATTAACCGTTTAATAGAACCTACTTCAGGGAGTATTTTTTTTAATGGGGAAGATGTACTTAAGTTCAATAAAAGAAAGTTAAAAAAATATAGGCAAAGGGTAGGAATGATATTTCAGAATTACAATCTAATTGATAGATTAGATGTAATAACTAATGTATTAGTAGGAAGATTTGGGTATAAGTCATTTGTTGAAATTTTAAGTAAAAAATTTAATGAAAAAGAAATAGAAATGGCGAAAATAGCATTGAAAACAGTAGAATTAGAAAAATATATGAATGTGAAAGTTAGAGATTTAAGCGGAGGGCAACAGCAGAGAGTAGGTATAGCAAGGGCACTAGTTCAAGAGCCAGATATAATATTAGGAGATGAGCCTGTTTCTAGCTTAGATCCAATAACTTCTGTATTTGTAATGGAGTTATTAAAAAAGATTAACAAAGAAGAAAATATTACGATGATTATAAACCTTCATAGTATTGAATTGGCAAAAAGATTTTCAACACGCATAATAGGTATAAATAAAGGTAAGATAGTATTTGATGGACCTCCAGAACAATTAGATGAAGAAAGGGTAAAATGTATATATCTCAGGAAAGATTAAAATTATTTAGTAGTTATATTATTAAAGTGTTTATATTAATGTATGATAAAATTAAATATATTATAAATAATTTGAATCATATATACTTGCTTTGATTTCAATAAAGTAGGTGAATATAGTGAATAAGAGGATTCTTATAGCTGATGATGAAAAAAATATGATATGGGCTCTTAAAAGAGCATTAGGCAAGGAAGGATACGATATTATAACAGCAGAAAATGGTAAGAAGGCAGTTGAAGTTTTCATAGAAAAAGAGCCTAGTTTAGTATTGCTTGATTTAAAAATGCCAGAAATGGATGGTATTGAAGCTTTAAGAATAATTAAAGAATATAATGCTAAAATACCAGTTATCATTTTAACAGCTCATGGTACTACACAAACGGCAGTAGAAGCTATGAAAATAGGAGCATTAGACTATATAACAAAACCTTTTGATATAGATGAATTGAAAATAGTGATTAAAAAGGCACTTGACTATAAAAATTTAAATGATGAAGTTAATTATTTGAAAGAAAAAATAAAGGAAAATACTGAAAGGATAATATATAAGAGTAATAAAATGAAAGCAGTTTTAGATATAGTACATAAAGTTGCTCCGACTGATGCCACAGTTCTAATATTAGGTGAGAGTGGTACAGGTAAAGAATTGATAGCAAATGCAATTCATGAGTATAGTAAAAGAAAAAATGGTCCATTTGTTAAGATAAATTGTACAGCATTGCCAGAAGGCTTATTAGAAAGTGAATTATTCGGCTATGAAAAGGGAGCTTTTACTGGGGCTATATCTCGTAAATTAGGAAAATTTGATAGGGCACAGGGAGGAACAATATTTTTAGATGAAATAGGTGAGATAAGCCCTGCTATGCAAGTGAAGTTATTAAGAGTTTTACAAGAAAGAGAATTTGAAAGGGTTGGAGGAACGCAGACTATTAAGATTGATACTAGGATAATAGCTGCAACTAATAGAGATTTAAGAAAAATGGTTGAGGAGAATAAATTTAGAGAAGATTTGTATTATAGACTAAATGTTATACCTATTTATGTACCTCCTTTAAGAGACAGAAAAGAGGATATACCAGTGCTTGTAGATTATTTTATTGAAAAGTATTCACGCCAAATGGGTAAACGCAAAATGGGAATAAGTATGAAAGTTTTAGATAAATTTATGCAATATGATTGGAAAGGAAATATTAGAGAATTGCAAAATGTAATAGAGAGATGTGTAATTCTTTCATCAGGAGAAGAAATAGAAGAAAATATACTACCTGATGAGATTAAACGAAAAGAAAATCTTGCTAATACTTATTTTAGTTTACCTGACGAAGGGATTTCATTAGAAGAAGTTGAAAGAAGTTTAATTTTACAAGCATTAGAAAAAACAAATTTCAATCAAACAAAAGCTGCAAAGTTACTAGGAATTACTAGACATACATTATTATATAGAATGGAGAAATATAATTTGAAAGGATAAATTAAACCTCGCTCTTTATGGGCGAGGATTTTTGCTAGTGTTAGAGATTGTGTATTATATCACACATATTAAATATGGATTTTGTAGGATATAACACAATTAAATAAATAGATGCCTGTAATATTCGATTAAATAATTTGGCATGTTATTTGCACAAATTATAAATAGAGAATATATATAAGGAGATATAAGGAGGATTAACCATGAAAAAGTGGTTTGAAAGATTATTAAAAAAAATTGAAGAGGCAAATAGAAAGAATTTTGGAACTGGAAGAATGGATTGCTGTGAATTAAATAAAAAAGGTAATAACGAAAGAAAAAAGTGACATCAATAGACAGATGTCACTTTTTTTCTAATCTATATCTATAATTTCTATTTTAGAAAGAAGATTTTCTTTCTAAATATTTTATAATAATTTTACTTATTAAAAAGGTTAAAGGAAATAGTATAAAAAGTTGAATAACAGGTATTAAACCTATATTTGTGTTTGGGAATAGTGGCATTTTGCTACTATAACTCCATCTTCCTGTATATAGAGCGCTAATTTCAAAATAAAAGCTTAAAGATATAGCATACAATCCGATGATAATAAACTCTTTAAAACTCCATTTTTTAATTATCCAATTAATATCATGATTTACTAATACTAATAATCCATACAATATTAATGTCATAACTATGTCGCCAAAAGTTGCACTTGCCATTAATCTTGAGTGGCTACTAAGATTAGTTACAGTATAAAAAATTCCACATTGCCAATATTCCCAAGTATATTGGAATAGAAAAGAAATGATTGTTACAACTATGATATTTCGAATAAGTTTTCTCATAGAGTAACCCTCCTTTAGATTATTTATAAAATTATTATATATTAATAAACAAATGGACGGAAGATAAATTTGCTGATAGAGCAAAACTTTGATTTTTAAACAAAGTAGATTTTATTGTAATACATGAGATAAATTATAGTATTAATTTCATAATTTCTTCACAAGTGAGTTATATAATGAACATAACAAGAGGTAGAAAAGGAGGATGCTGAATGGATATATTTACAAGATTAAAATCAATTTTTAATGCAAAGGCTAATGCATTACTAGATGAAATAGAGAACCCAGAGGAAGCATTGGAGTTTTCACTTAAAGAAATGAGAGAACAAATTAGAAAAATTAAAAAGTCATTTTTAGAAGTTGCAACAATAAAAAAGAAGCTAGAGAGTGAACTTGAAGACATAAAAGGTAAAATTAGGCTAGCAGATGAGCAGGCTGAATTATCAATATCATTAGGACGTGAGGATTTAGCAAAAGCTGCATTAGAGAAGAAACAAGATTTAATAGAACAACAGAATAAAATAACTTTAGATATACAACAGATACAGGAAAAATTAAGACTAATTAGACAGAATAAAGAACAACTAGAAACACGTATTAAACAATTGGAAACTAAAAAAGAAGAGTTAATTGCAATGAATCGTGCGGCAGATGCACAAATAACAGTTAAGGAAATAATTACAGGAATTTCTAAAGATATAACAGAAATTAATGAACGAATAACAAGAGCAGAAAATAAAATCAGAGAAAAAAATGCAAAAGTATCTGCAATGAATGAACTTATTGAACTAGAGAATTTTGATAGATTAGATGAACTAGACGATTTAGAACAAGAATTAAAGAAAGTTCAAAGAGATGAGAGAATAAAACAAGAATTAGAAAATTTAAAACTAAGGTTAAAAAAAGGAGATGCTGAATAATGGGTTGTGGTGGATATAGAGGATTATTTAGAGTATTTGATTATTATGAGCATTCAAGAAGATATAGTACATGTAATCCAGATAGTTACAATCACTATAAACAAGACGATACAGATGAAAAATTAATGCTTTTAAAGAAAATGTACGCTGAAGGTCTTATCGATGATAAAGACTACAGTAGATATAAACAGAGAATATATGAGAGGACTATAACTTTTGATGAGTTAGTAGATATACGAATAAAACGGATGAATTCGAAAAATGGAGAAACAGATGAAAATACGAATAATATTAGTCAACAAAAAAACAAATATAAATACAAGATAGACAAATTAAAAGAGTCTAAAGAAAAAATACAAAATGTCCAGAAAAAACTATCATTAAGATTAGAAGAATTAAAAAAAGAAAAAGAAAGAATAGAAACTTTAGCAGAAACTATGGTTAGAGCAAGTGAAGATACTGCTGAAGAATATATTCGTATAAAACTAAATATTGAAGAAAATATACAGAACTTAGAAAAACGAAAAAACGAGTTGCAAAAGGAATTAGATGAAATAGATAATATGATTAAAACTTTAGAAACAAAAGAATTGGAGTTAGAAGCATTAAAATTAAAAGATGAAATATTAAATTTAAAAATAGATTTAGACAAATGAAAAGGAGGTATTTAATATGAAATTAAATAAAAAAATTACTTGGTCTTTGATTTCAATATTAATAATAACATTAGCAGCTGGGGCAATAGCTCTCGCAGATACATGGCAATATTTTATATTTAGAGGAGCAATGGATGGGTATAGATATAATACCGCTAGAGGGTATGGATGGAATAATGGATATAACAGTGTACCAGGCATGATGAACATGATGGGTACGCCAGGAATGATGGGTATATCAAATGGTTTTCTAAATAATGTAGATAATATAAATGAGAAGATGACATTAGATGAGATTAAGAAAAATATAAATAATTATTTAAAGAATTATGACGAAAATTTAGAGATAGGTGACATATTTGTATTTGCAGATACAGAATATTATGTATCAATAGAAGAAAAGGCTACAGGAAAAGGTGCTATGGAATTATTAGTTAACCCATATACAGGATATATATATCCTGAACCAGGGCCAAATATGATGTGGAATGAAAAATATGGTATGCATGGTCGATTTGGTTTTGGAATGATGGGATTTGGAATGTGGAACTATAGTAATAGAAATTTAAATATACAAAATATAAAAAAGATTGATAGGAACAAAGCTGTAAAAATTGCAGATGAATATGTAAAAAACTTCATAAATAAAGATTTTTCTGTAGTGAATGAAGGGCATGAATTTTATGGATATTATACATTCCATGTTAATAAAGATAAGCAGACTGTAGGTATGTTAAGTGTGAATTATTATACAGGTGATGTATGGTATCATACATGGCATGGACAATTGGAAAAAGTAATATCAGTACATGAAGAAAAATAGGAGGGATGATTATGATGATGGGTTTTGGCATGGGCTGCGGAGGAATTTTAGGTATATTTCTATTAGGTATAGCTGTATACTTCATATTTAGATATGCAAATGAAAGAAAGTACTATGGGAACTATGATAAAAGTGATGCTTTGGAAATACTAAAAGAACGATATGCAAAAGGTGAAATTACAGAAGAGGAATATGAAAGAAAGAAGAAAATGTTAATTGATTAATAAGATGGAGGGATTTATATGTGGCATATGTATGGATATGGATTTAATTATGCATGGCTCTGGATGCTCGGTTTTAGTTTAATAAAAATATTGGCAGTTATAGGGCTTGTAATATTGTTTATTAGATTAATTAATAGGGATAGAATAGATAGTTACAAACATTCCAGTAAAGCTATGGAAATATTAAAGGAAAAATATGCAAAAGGAGAAATTAGTGAAGAAGAATATAAACATAAAAAGAAAATTTTAAGATCTTAACTAACATAATGTCCAGTATTGAAAAATACTGGACATTATAGTATTCTTGTATAAAGAAAAAAGGTCAATGGTAGAGGTGTTATTATGGAATTACTGAAAAGAAATATCCTATTAGTTGATGATGAAGAGCAGATAATAAGTGTTGTAAGGGCTTATTTAGAAAGAGAAGGTTATAATGTATTTACTGCATATAATGGAAAAGAGGCTTTAGATGTATTTAATAAAGAATCAATAGATTTTATAGTGCTTGATTTAATGTTACCTGATTTACCAGGAGAAGAAGTTTGTAAAAAAATAAGAATTAAGTCAGAAGTTCCAATACTCATGTTGACTGCTAAAGTTAATGAAAGAGATAGAATAAATGGATTAGATATAGGTGCAGATGATTATATGATAAAGCCATTTAGCCCAAAAGAACTTGTAGCACGAGTAAGGGCGATATTAAGAAGAACTGGTAAGGAGTTTATAAAAGCTGATGTAATTGAGTTTAACAATGGAGATTTAATAATTGACATTAATAAAATGGAAGTTAAAAAGCGTGGAAAATTAATAAAATTGACACCAAAAGAATTTAGATTGCTAACAGTATTAGCTAAGAATCTAGGAAAAGTATTTACTAGGGAAGAACTTATAAATAAAGTATTAGGATATGATTATGATGGATATGACAGAACTATTGATGCTCATATAAAAAATCTTAGACACAAAATAGAAGATGAAGAAAATAAATATATTATAACAGTATACGGAGTTGGATATAAATTTTTGGAGGATTAAAGATGTTTCGAAAACTGAGGACAAGATTAATATTAATTATTTTAGGAGCAACTTTTTTTTCTATAATATTAGTAAGCATAATAACAAATATAACTCTATTTAAGAAATTTGATATATATATGAAAGATGAACTGACAAATAGAGTTAATGAAATTATCGAACTGGTTAAATATACTTATTCAATAGATAATAAATGGACTGAAAAGAACCTGAATAATATCAGTAAGTCACCTCTTATAAACGGTTTTGACATAGCGATTAAAGACCTTGATGGTAATATTATTTTTACACATTATATGGAATCGGATATGCTTCAGATGCATAATGAGATGATGCAAAAAATGGGATATCATATGATGCACAGAATGGATGAATTTATGATGCGAGGTCCAATAAGAGCAAAAAATTATGTTACTAAAAGTTTTATTATAGAAGTTAATGGTAAAAATGTTGGAATAGTTGAGCTTGGCTATTATGGACCATTTTTAGTATCTGAAAGAGAGTTAGAATTTGCAAGAGGAATAAATAATTCAATTATTTATGCTGCAGTAATATCTTTATTTATCGCATTTATACTAGGGATTTATTCTTCTAAGATTATTTCAAAACCTATTCTGAAAATAACAAGAGCAGCTAATGATATACGAAGAGGTAATTTGGATACTAAAGTTTTAATATCTAATAACATAACAGAACTGCAAGAACTTTCAAAATCAATAAACCATCTTGCAGAATCTTTAAAAGAGCAGGAAGTACTAAGGAAAAGATTAACTGCAGATATATCACATGAGTTAAGAACACCTTTAACTATATTACAAAGTCATATTGAAGCAATAAGTGATGGTATATGGAAACCTACACAAGAAAAACTAGATATTTGTAAGAATGAAGTCATAAGACTTATTAAACTAGTAGAGCAACTAAAATACCTAACAGATATAGAAAAACATAAAATTACATTAGAAATTGAAAGAATTAATTTGTCTAAATTATTAAATGAAATTGTAGAGAGTTTTAGATATCAATTTCAAAGTAAAAATATTAAACTGAATAGTTTAATTAAAGAAAATGTTTATATAAATGCTGATAAAGATAAGGTAAGTCAAATAATTATTAATATACTTTCTAATGCTTTGAAATTTACAAATCCAGAAGGACTAGTAGATGTTGCTTTGGAAGAAAATGAAGAAAAGGTAAATATAATTATTAAAGATACGGGAATAGGAATACCTAAAGAAGATATATCTTATATATTTGAGAGATTCTATAGAAGTGATAAATCTAGAAGTAGAAAAACTGGTGGTGCAGGTATTGGTTTAACTATAGCTAAAACACTTGTTGAAGCTCATAATGGAAGAATAAAAGTTGAAAGTGAGTTAGGTAAGGGCAGTAAGTTTACTGTAATATTTTATAAAGATTTTAAATAAAAAAATTAGTCTTAGAATTTATGTTTTACTACAATTAGTGTGTAGGATTTCATACATGCATTAAAAAAATGATTACTGGTAATTTTTGTGATTACCAGTTTTTTTGAGAACTTTATAAGATAGATTTAATAGACTTATTAAAATTCAATATCTTATTGGTATGAAAATTGCAGATAATATTACATATACTTCTTTATTAAGGAAGTGATGTTAATAATTTTATTTGCATATTTTGCTTTGGGTATAATTGTTTATTTTCTATTATCAATAGATAAAGAATATAAATTTAGTAAACATAAAGCAAAGTGTATATATTGTAAAAAAGGAGAATTAAAATGAAGAGATTTAATAAAAAAGAAATAATGGACATTATATTTATTAGTACAAGCATTGTGATTATAACAATGCTTCACTATTCAATTATACCAGATAGATGGGATATACATGATTTTCATAGGAGATTATTTTATATTCCTATAATAATTTCTTCATTTAAATTCAGATTAAAGGGAGGCTTATTTACATCAATAATAGTTTCTATTTTATATGGTACACCTTTAATTTTTCCAGAGATATTATCATTAGAGAAAATAAATATGTCTATTTTAAATCATTTTTTAGAAATAATTATGTTTGTTTTTATAGGTACAGTTACTGGATTTTTAGTTGAAGCAGATTTTAAAAAGAAAAAGATATTAGAGATACAAATTAGAAAATTGACCGATCTTGAAAATTTTACCCAAAATATATTAGATAGTATAACTAATGTTCTTATAGCAGTTGATAAAGATTTAAAAATACAATTGATAAATAAAGAAGGAAGAAAATTGTTAGATTTAGATGAAACATGCATAGGGAAGGGATTAGATATTTTATTTGTAGAGTATGATAAAATTGAAAAAATACTAAAAGATGTGCTGACTTTTGATAAAAAAATGAACATTGTTACTAAGTGTAATTCAAAAGATAAAACTAATATTTATGTAAAATTATTTGCTTATCCATTGCATAATATCCTAAATAAAATAGAGGGAGTTGTTATTGTACTTGAGGACATTTCGGAGATTAGGAAATTGGAAAATCAAGTCAGAAGAGCAGAAAAACTATCAGCAATTGGGCAACTTGCGTCTGGTATTGCTCATGAAATAAGGAATCCATTAGGGATTATAAAGACTATATCTCAGACAGTAATTAAAGATATAGAAGATACTGAAATAAAAGAGGGGCTTGAAATTATAGTTCATGAAGTAGATAGAGCTAATATGGTGATTAAAGGATTGTTGGATTTTGCTAAACCTAATGTAAATCAGATTAAAATCCAAAGCATAGATAAACTTATAAAAGAAGTAATTATGCTTACTAAAAAGTATGCTCAACAACATGGTGTTAAAATTATTTATACGTCTAAAGTAGATATAGAAATATTAATAGATTCAGAAAAAATAAAACAAGCTTTTATAAATGTTATATTCAATTCTGTGCAAGCAATGCCTGAAGGAGGTTGTTTAAACATAAGTTTAAATATAAAAGATGATTGGGTTAAGGTATCATTTGAAGATAATGGAACAGGTATACAGAGAAATGAACTTGAAAAAATATTTGAACCATTTTATACAACTAAAGATACTGGAACTGGGCTTGGATTAGCTATAACTCACAGAATTATTGACGAACATGATGGATATATTGAAGTTTCTAGCAAACCAGGAACTGGTACAATATTTGATGTTTTTCTACCAATAAAAGGTATAAATTCTAATTGATAAGGCTATCTCGATAGAGATAGCCTTTTAGATTAACCTAATATTTCTTTCATATCAGCTTCTGCGTTTGAAGTAGGTTTTATATTGAACTTATCAACTAATACTTGTAATACGTTTGGTGAAATGAAAGCTGGTAAAGTTGGTCCAAGATAAATATTTTTGATATTTAATGATAATAATGTAAGAAGTATGCATACTGCTTTTTGTTCATACCATGATAGTATTATTGATAAAGGTAGTTCGTTTACATCGCATTCAAAAGCTTCTGCAAGAGCAACTGCGATTTTTATAGCAGAATAAGCATCATTACATTGACCTACATCTAATAATCTTGGGAATTCCCCAATCTTACCAAAATCTTTTTTATTAAATCTATATTTTCCACAAGCTAATGTTAAAATTATTGTATCTTTAGGTGTTTTTTCAGCAAATTCAGTATAATAATTTCTTCCTGGTCTAGCACCATCACATCCACCTATTAAGAAGAAGTGTTTAATATCACCTTTTTTTACAGCCTCAATAATTTTGTCAGACAGGCTTAATACTGTATTATGACCAAATCCTACTAATATTTTCTTTTCTTCTTCGTCCTCTTGCCAACCACCAAGCTCTAAAGCTTTTTCTATTAAAGGTGTAAAATCTTTTTTACCATTTACTTCTTCTATATGAGCTACATCTGGCCAACCTACTATGCTAGTAGTAAAAATTCTGTCTTTATAACTATCTCTAGGTTTTTGTAAACAGTTTGTTGTCATTAAAATTGCACCAGGTATGTTATCGAATTCATCTTGTTGATCTTGCCATGCGCCACCGTAGTTACCAACTAAATGCGGATATTTTTTAAGTTCAGGATATGCATGAGCTGGTAACATTTCTCCATGAGTATAAATATTTATACCTTTACCTTCTGTTTGTTCAAGAAGTTCTTTTAAATCCTTTAAATCATGACCAGAAATTATTATGAAAGGTCCTTTTTTCTTAGTTATTAATACTTCAGTTGGTTCAGGATGACCATAAGCACCAGTATTAGCACTATCTAATAATTCCATACATTTAAAGTTAACTTGACCTAATTCCATATTTAGATTAAACAAATCATCTATTGTTAAATTATCATTTAAAGTAGCTGCTAATCCTTTATAGAAGAAATTATTCACAGTTTCATCTGTTTTACCTAAAACATAAGCATGATGTGCATATGCAGCCATTCCTTTTAAACCGTAAATAAGTAGTTCTCTAAGTGAACGTATATCTTGATCTAAGTCTTCGTCAGCCATTATTCCAACTTTTTTTGCATCATTTATCATTTCTTCTTTTGTAGAAGGTATTTTGTAACTTGCAGCGTCTGGGATAGATGCTTCAATATCTCCAGCTAATTCTTTAAGATTTTCTTTTACTTCAGCAGCTTTCTTAATATATTCAACAAATCTTTCAGCATCAAAGTTAACATTAGTTAAAGTAGCAAACATTGCATCCATAACAAACTTATGAGTTTCTTCATCAATTTTTTTACCTTTTTCTAATGCTTTCTGTCCATAAAAACCTATTCCTTTTAATAAGTAAACAAGTAAGTCTTGTAATGCTGCAACTTCTGGGTCTTTCCCACAAACACCTATTTTAACACAACCTTTTCCACCTGCTGTTTGTTCACATTGATAACAAAACATTTGATTATCCACGATTACCCCTCCTTTTATTTTTCTTTAATTATAATTTACCCAAAACCTAAAAATAATTCAGTGATTTGAATCACAAAAAGAAAAAAGACTTCTACTAGCTCGACTAATAGAAGTCTTGATTAATGTAAAAATTAATAAGAGAAATCCATTTTTCTAACTACAACGCCATTTATCGCACTTAATTTTTCTTCCAATTCGTTACATTTATCACCGCAGTTGTTAGTTAATTCAAGTATTATTAATCCTTTTTCTGTACAATTATTATCTTCTGCTTGTTGATGTAAACCTAATCTAGTCTTAATAATACATCCGTAATCAGTTAATATTTTTTGTACTTCAGATATTTCTTCGAAACGATTGTCAATTTGTAGACCTAAAATTATTTTTGACATATTATCCCTCCATATATATTTTTTTAATCCTATTATAATATTTTCAAAAAATTATCTTTTTAAACAAGTTTGATTATATTAATCTCCTAAAAGAATACTGATATCTAGTAATTTCTGCTGTAATTCTATAAGTTTATTTTTCAAATTATCATAATCTTTTTTTAATATTTCTTCATCAATAATTTTCTCAGTATTAGCAATTAAAACTTCAAACTGATTATATACTTCTTGTAGTTCTTTTTTAATATTTTCTTTCTTTTTAAGAGGCTCTAATATTTCACCTTGATAAATCTTTGTTTCATTATCCTTAAATTCATATATATATCCTATATTTGGTACGACAGTATCGACCTTATAAGTTTTCTTAATTAATTCTGCTAAGGCATTAGCAGATTGTTCTTCACCATGGACTACAAAGATTTTTTCAGGGAATTTTTTAAATCCTTTTAACCAGTCCATTAGGCCTTTTTGGTCAGCGTGACCAGAGAAGCCTTCAATACTATATATTTCTGCTAAAACTTTTATTTCTTCACCTAGTATTTTTACTTTTTTTATACCATCTTTAAGCATTCTGCCTAAAGTACCTTCTGCCTGATAACCTACAAATATAACGCTATTTTCTTTTTTCCAAAGATTATGTTTAAGATGATGTCTAATTCTACCAGCAGTACACATTCCACTAGCTGAAATTATAACCTTTGGATAATTATATTCATTCAGCCGCATAGATTCTTTCTGATCATTAACAAAATGAAGATTTTCAAATTCAAATGGATTATCTCCGCTTAGTATGAGTTCTTTAGCTTCATCATCAAAGCAATATGGGTTCTCTTTAAAAACTTGAGTAGCTGAAACTGCCATTGGACTGTCAACATAGATAGGTATTTTCTTATATGTTTCTATGATGTCTAAATTCTCATAATAATTATTTAATTCATAGATTAATTCTTGAGTTCTTCCTACAGCAAATGAAGGGATAATAACTGTACCACCTCGCGATGTGGTTCTATTTATTATTTCTATTAATTTATTAGCTCTCTCAGTAACACTTTCATGTAGTCTATCACCATATGTTGATTCTATAATTAAATAGTCAGCTTCTTCTATAAGTTCTGGATCTCTTAGTATAGGTTTATTTTTCATTCCTAAGTCACCAGAATAAACTATTTTTACTGTTTTGTTCTTCTCAGTAATCCATAGCTCTATTATTGAAGAACCAAGCAAATGACCAGCATCTCTAAACCTGACTTGAATATTTTCACTTAAATTAATTTTTTGGTCATATAAAATAGGTTCAAAGTAATTTAAACTTATATTAGCATCTTCAACTGTATATAGAGGCTCAATAGGAGCTTTACCAGCACGCAGGCGTTTTTTGTTAAGCCATTTTGTATCTGATTCTTGTATATGACCACTATCTAAAAGCATAATTTTACATAAATCATAAGTTGCTTTTGTACAAATTATTTTGCCTTTAAAACCCTCTTTTACTAATTTTGGAATTCTACCACTATGGTCTATATGAGCATGACTAAGCAAAACAAAATCAATTTCAGAAGGATTGTATTCAAAATCCTTGAAATTTAGTTTTTCTAGTTCTTCACTACCTTGAAACATACCACAATCGATTAAAATTTTGTGTTTATCTGTTGTAATCAAATGATTAGAGCCTGTTACAACTTCAGCAGCTCCATAAAAATGTATTTTCATTCCCACTCCTCCTAACATAAATAAAAATATATATAATATATACCCACTTTATATATAATTTAAATTGAAAATATATGTTTTTAAATGAATTATATGTATTTTTAGGGGTAATATATAACAAAACCTTCTATTCAATTTATAAGGATAATTTTGCCCACATCCATAAACAGAAATTATATTCAAAATTATTTACTGCTTAATAAGGAATATTATAAAAAAAATAGAAAAAACTGAATGGGGGATATAAAGTGAAAGTTCTAGTTACAGGTGGTGCTGGATTTATTGGATCTAATTTAGTTGATAAATTATTAGCTTTAAATCATGAAGTTGTAGTAATTGACAATTTATATACAGGAAATAAGGAATATATAAACCCAAAGGCTAAATTTTATAATATGGATATTCGGGGAAAAAATATAATAGAAGTATTTGAAGAAGAACAATTTGATATAGTATATCATTTAGCTGCTCAAGTAGATGTAAATAGATCTATAATTAATCCTAAGTTTGATAGTGATATTAACATAGCTGGTATAATAAATATTTTGGACAATTGTATGAAATATAATATAAGAAAGATTATTTATTCCTCATCAGCGGCTATTTATGGTGAACCTAAATATTTGGGAATTGATGAAAAACATCCGATAAATCCAGTTTCTTTTTATGGATTATCTAAATATACAGCAGAAAACTATATAAAGTTATATAGCAAATTGTACGGATTTAAATATACTATTTTACGATATGCAAATGTGTATGGTATAAGGCAGAATAAAAAAGGAGAAGGGGGAGTAATAGCGAAATTTATAGATATGATGTTAAACAATGAAATCCCTATTATATATGGTGATGGAACGCAAACAAGAGATTTCATTTTTGTCGATGATGTAATAGAAGCTAATATTCTTGCTATGGAGAGAGGAGATAATGAAATACTAAATATAGGTTCAGGAGAAGAAATATCAGTAAATGATCTGCTTAATATGCTAAAGAAAATTTTCAATATCCAAATAGAGCCTTTATTTAAATCTGAGAGAAAAGGAGATATTAAACATTCATTTTTTAATATAAATAAAGCATACAAAAGTATAGGTTGGAAACCAAAATATTCTTTATATAATGGATTAATAAGGACTGTAAATTTTTATAGGAGTGGTTTTTTTGAATAAAAAAAAGTTAAGATATTGTTTGATAGAGACTATCATTATAGATTTTATTATATTTATTGTATTTTATAGGTTAAGTCCGGTCAAAGATAATTTTCTTACATTAAATTTGCATCCACTTCTTATAGTTACTTCAATGATAGCACTTAGGTACGGTAATTATTTAGGGCTTATTAGTGCGACAATTTCCTCTTTGGTTTATGTGTATGTTTATTATTTACTAGGTAAAGACCTTTATATATTTTTGATTGATTTTAGTTACTATAAGTTTTTGTTAATGTTTTATTTATCTGCTGTAATTTTAGGAAGATTTAAGGATAATTATGAGTTTAGGCTAAAAAATATGGATTTGGAGTTTGATTTGTTAAAGAAGAATTATGATGAATTACATGAATTATATGAGAAATGTACATTCATTAGAGAGCAAATGAAAAAGCAGATTATTGGTGCTCAGTACAGTATAATTTCATTATTTGAAGCAGCATCTTCGTTAGTTAAGCTCAATCCAGAAGAAGTGTATACAGAAACTTTAGGTATTTTATCCAAGTTTTTAGGAGCAAGAAGTATATCTATTTATACTGTAGATGATAGACAGGAATATTTGAGATTAAAAATTAAAGTTGGAGATTTTACTGAAATAAGAAATTCTATAAAAGTAGATGAAGATGAATGTTATAAGCTTTTAATTTTTGAAAAAAAGGTTATTAAGCATGATATAAATTGTCAGGACAATTTTCCTATAATGTCTGCTCCATTGATAAAAGACGACAAAGTTATAGCGATAATAAATATAGATGAGATGAATTTTGAAGAGGTTACTGATTATTCTTATAATCTATTTAAAGTAATTGTAGAGTGGATAAATAAAGCATTAGTTAGTGCTATAGAGATAGAAGAAGATATAAATAAAGATTATTATTATTATGATGGTACTCGTATTATGAAGTTTGATAGATTCATTCAAAGGTTGGAAGAAGAGAAAAAGCGAAAAAGCAAATTTAAACTTGAATATTGTTTACTTGCCTATAAGAGGAATGAAATAGATTTAAATATTTTGGACATTAATTTCAGACAGATATTAAGAAAAACAGATGTAATAGGTTATGATGATGAAAATGATATTGTATATGTGTTACTGCCAGCAACAAAAACTAAAAATCTAGATTTAATTAATGAAAAGATATTAAATATATTTAATTATAAATTAGAGTTTGTTGACAAAATAAATTATTTATGAAAATTAAGTTTGTCTACAGTCTGACTGGAGAGGGTAAAATGAAAAACCGGAAAAATCTAGTTTTTATATTAATAATAATTTTGATGTCAGCTATTTTGATTCAAGTATTTAGAAGTGAGATTTTAGAAAGTGTTTTTAGAATAAGGCAAAAACAAAAAACTATTGATTTTAAGTATATAAGCACTGAAATACCAGATAGCTGTAATAAAATATTAGTACTTTTCTCTAAAAAAGATAAGGGGTCGAAAGATTTATTTAATAATATTTTCCATACATTCAGAATGGCAAAATTGAATTGTGAGTACTTAAAAATAGATTCAGATAAAGTGACAGAAGAGGTAAAAAGGTTAAAATATGATGATTTATTAGTTATAGGCACTGAAAGAGTATATGAATTAAAAAATTATAAAAGTATTTTAGAGTATGTAAATAATGGGGGTAAGGCAGTATTTTTAGTAAGGGAATATTTTCCTGTGTTTGATGAAATGGTAGGGATAGTACAAAATAGAGGCTTTTTAAATGATATCATTGCAGGGTATAAGTCTACGGCAAAGTTTTTCCCTGGGTTAGATGAGATAGAAATAAAAGATAAAAAAGTATCAAATTCTATTTTAGATGTAGATTTAGACAAAGATGTTAAAGTTTTAGCTGTCGCAGAAAAACGACCGATTGTATGGATACATGAATATGGAAAAGGGAAGGTACTATATGTTAATTCGACCTTACTGATGGATAAAGCAAATAGAGGTTTACTGCTTCAGTATACGGCATATATAAATGATTATTTTTTAACAACTATATTTAATGGGAAAATAGTTGATATTGATGATTTTCCAGCACCTATAAAATCAGGTAGAGATGAGATTATATATAATCATTATCACATGAACAATCGACAGTTTTATAGAAATATTTGGTGGTCTTTTTTATACAATTTAGCTAAAAAGTATAATTTGAAATATACTGGACTTGTTATTGGAACATATTCTAATGATACTATGAGTCCAATAAGGAAACTAAATAAGCAGGAGCTAAATGATATAAAATATTTCGGAAGAAAATTAGCTGAGCTTAATGGAGAAATAGGAGTACATGGTTATAATCATAATTCATTGGCTTTGGAAGGGCAAATGGAGTTTGAAAAATACGGTTATATACCGTGGGAATCTTTGGAAACAATGGAAGAAGGCCTTAAGGTATTAAAGGATGAGCTTGAAAAACTATTTGGTGATGTTAAGATTCTTACTTATGTACCACCTTCTAATATAATTTCGAGGGATGGTAAAATTGCAGTAAAAAAAGTATTTAAAGATGTTAAAGTTTTTGCAGGATTATATACTGGTGAAAAAGAAAAAGGTGTGTTATATCAGGAGTTTGGAAAGGACCCTGATATGCCAGATACTTATGATTTTCCTAGAATAAGTGCTGGATACCGTTATGATGAAAAATTGATGTGGGATATTTATAACGGTATTGCTCATTATGGGATATTTAATCATTTTATACATCCTGATGATTTGTTGGATATAAAAAGATCTAAGGGTATGACATGGAGAGAAATGGAGAAAAATTTTGAACGGATTATTAAAGAGGTGTATAATAACTTTCCATTTCTAGTTCCTATGACTGACTATGAGGCATATATCAATTATTTGAAATTAGAAAAATTAAAAGTTTATACAAAAAAAGTTGATAATACAATTTACATATATTATGAAAATGGAGTTGTGCCAATATATCATTTTTTAAGGTCTAAAGAAAAGGTAAAAAGAGTAGAAGGTGGTTATTGTAAGCTGATAGATAATGACAGGAATTTATATTTAATAGAGGGTAGGAGTCCTGTAGTGAAAGTTGTTTTGGAATAGGTGATATAATGCGAGTATTTGAGTTTATTATGTATTTAATATTAACAATACTAGATGCTATAATTTCAATTAATTACTTTTTCTTTCAAAATATAACTTTTAGTGCATTAGTGTTTTTGCATATAGTTTTTGTTTCTATATTATTTATTTTTAGTAAAAAAGTTTTTAAAGATTCAAAAGCACTGCCTTTTTATATTGCTTTATTTTTACCTGGTGTAGGCATGATTTTTATTACAGCTATAAATATTATGTTAGAAAGTTATGCGATGAAAAATGGTTTAATAAAAGAATATGAAAAATATGTTCATTATAAAAATGAATTAGGGAACATAAAGAAAATAAATTTTAATAAAGAATTGAACGTGTTAAGTATGTATGATAAATTGAAACATTCTCCAAGCAGTGAGAAAAAAGAAGCAATAATAGAGTTGATTGATAATGATATAGAAATAAAAGTAAATATTTTAAGAACTGCTTTATTAGATAAAGATCCTGAGGTAGTTCATTATGCTGCATCTACTCTTAATTTATTTGAACAGGAGTATGAGAGAAAGTTATTTAACCTAAAACAAAAGTATATAGAAAGCAATGAGATAAATACTTTGGTAGAAATGATTGAACTATACGATAGCTATATTAATTCAGGTCTTTTAGGCGATGAATCTTTAGAAGTTTATTTAAATGAGTATTTAAATCTATTAGAAGATAATATAGACAGGTTTAATGATAATTATGAAATTTTGCTTAAAATGATAGATGTTAATATTAAATTAAGTAAATTTGATGACTGTTTTTATATAATAAAAAGGCTTTTTGAGAACTTTTCTCCAAGATTTGAGACATATTTCTACTTAATGAAGATTTATTATAATTTAAAAAACTATAAAATGGTTTCAAATATAGCTAAAAATATTAAAGAATTAGAAATTAAGATACCTGAAAAATACGAGGGAATAATAGATTACTGGTTATAGGGAGAGAGAATAATGGAAGTATGTATTATATCAGAAGGTTCTTATCCGTATATTCCTGGTGGAGTTGCGTCCTGGATACATCAACTGGTTACAGAAATGAAGGAGATAAATTTCAAAATACTTTCAATAATGCCTTCTGAAGACGAAACATTGAAATATAGATATGATGTACCTGAAAATGTTATAGAGATAAAAACAGTATATTTAAATGGTTATCATAATATATCGCCCAAAAAAAGAAAGAGAGAACCTCATATTAATAAAGATAAGTTGAAGGAATTGGAAGAATTTTTAAGATTTAATAAAGATGTAAATTGGGAAACAGTTATTGGTATTATGGCTAATAGAAAGAAAATGGGAGATTGTGTAGAGTTTTTAAAAAGCCAAACCTTTTGGAATATACTGCTTAATTTATATCAGGAGAAATATAGACATGAAGATTTTAATAGATTTTTTTGGACTATGAGATCGATGTTTTTGCCTATGATAAATATCATTCAGACAGAAATACCGAAAGCTGATATATATCATTCAGTGTCAACAGGCTATGCTGGATTATTAGGAGTAGTTTCGAAAGTAAAATATAAGAAACCATTCATATTAACTGAGCATGGAATATATGCTAGAGAGAGAGAAGAAGAAATTATTAAATCAAAATGGGTACAAGGTATATATAAAAGTATTTGGATTAATTTTTTCTACTTTATTTCAACAGGTGCTTATAAGGCAGCTGATAGAGTTATTTCTCTATTTGAAAGAAATAGAAACATACAATTAGAACTTGGTTCAGAGAAACATAAAACTATAGTAATACCAAATGGTGTTGATATAAAAAGATATAAAGTAAAAAAAGAGAAACATGAAGGATTTAATATAGGTGCAATTTTAAGAATTGTTCCTATAAAAGATGTAAAGACATTGATTAGGGCTTTTAAAATAGTTAATTTGAAAATTCCTAATTCAAAATTATATTTAATAGGTCCTTATGATGAAGATAAAGAGTATTATAATGAATGTTTAAATTTGATTAAAACTTTAAAATTGAATAAAAATGTAATTATAACAGGAAGAGTAGATATAAAAAATTATCTTCCTAAGATGGATGTTTTGGTATTAACATCAATTTCAGAAGGTCAACCTTTAGTTATATTGGAAGGCATGGCTTCAGGTATACCTATTGTTGCGACTGATGTTGGTTCATGTAGGGAGTTGATTGAAGGAACTAAAAAAGATGATATAGGACTTGCAGGTATTGTGACTAAACCAGTATCTCCAAATGAAACTGCAGATGCAGTTATAAGAATCTTGAAAAATGAAAAATTGAGGCAGCAAATGAGTTTGAATGGAAGGAAAAGAGTAGAAAGATATTATACAAAAGAAAAGCTGATATCGAGATATTCTGAAATATATTATGAATTAAGGTGATTAAATGGCAGGCATAGGATTCGTTTTGAAAAAACTGTTTAAAGAGGAAATGTATTTAAAACGCACAAAGGCTTATATATATTCTGCTTTAGTTTCTGCTGGACCATGGATTGCCGCAGTTATTACTGTGAATATATTACTTTTTTTAACCGATTATTATTTTGATGATATTGCTCAAAGAGATTTATTTATGGGGACTATTGTATATAGTTTTGTTTTTTCTCAGATTATTACTGCTCCATGGCAAATTATTATTACAAGATATATATCTGATAAGCTTTATATTAAGGATTACGGATATATACGTGCTTCTTTTAAGGGAATAAGTAAAATTATAGCGTGTTTAAGTTTCATGATAGCTTTTGTTTACTATTACAATAAGGATTTACCTGTTTATTATAAGTATATGTCGCTTTCACTTTTTGTTTTGATTTCTTTAATATGGATATTAATGGTTTATTTGGGTGCAGTAAAAAATTACTTAATAATATCCAAGGCATTTATTTATGGGGGATGTATATCTGTTATTCTTACAATTGTTTCAATATATTATCCTATACCTTTTAAGGAGTACAGTATAGCAAGTAATATTTTACTAAGTTACTTGACAGGAATAATGTTTACTTATCTTATATTGATGTATAGTTTTTTGACGACTTTCTTTTATGGAAACAATTTTGAATTTGATTTTATTAGTTACATAAGCAAACTACCTAGCTTATTTTATATTGGACTTTTTTATACATTAGGGCTTTGGATTGATGATATTATGATGTGGTATAGCCCGTTAGGAGTAGATATTTATGAAACGTATAAATATGCACCGCTTTACGATAGTGCTGTTTTTCTAGCTTATTTAACAGTAATCCCAACAATGATATTATTTATGGTATCTATTGAAACGGAATTTTACGATAAATATAAAAAATACTACGGATTAGCAGCAAAGGATGGTACATATGAACAGATTGAGATTGCAAGGCAAGAAATGGAGCGTTCTATAAACAGACAGTTAATATATACAATGGAAACTCAGACTATAATAACTTTAACTATTATAGTTTTATCTAGCAAAATATTTGCTTTTTTAGGTGTACCTCTTATAGTAAGGGACATATTTAGAATAAGTGTTTTAGGTTCATTATGTAATGTTTTTGTATTGCTTATAATACTTATACTTTTATACTTTGAAATGAGAAAGCAAGCTCTATTTGTATCTTTAATGTTTTTATTATCAAATGCTGCTTTTACTTATTATTTTATACCTAAAGGAGTAAAATTCTATGGTTTTGGCTATTTTTTAGGTTCATTTATTACACTGATTGCAGCTATAATAATTCTAATATATGTTGTAAGAAGAATCACTTATTATACTTTTGCTATGCAGCCATTATTTAAAGCAAAAGAAAAAGGTATTTTTATCTGGCTAGCTGATATATTGAACAAAAAAGGTAGTTTTTAATTTTATATTTAGTTTTTATATCCCATCACTTTTTGTATTATTTTTTTTGTTATATCTTTATTTTCAGTATCATAAAATGTAATTTTATCATTAATGTTAAATCTATCCTGAAATTTAAAAGGTATTAAATAATAATCCTGTTCGAAAACTTTCTCTTCATAGACATAATTTCCAAAATCAATTTTAATTTTAGAAATTATGTGGTCTTTATTTTCTCCAAAAATACAATAGAACAAAGGATTTCCTCCAGCACGATATCTTCCAAATACCTTATCATTCAAACTGTTACCTATTCTTTTATATCTACCAAATAGTTTTTTTTCATAAAAAGACATTCCTATATATTCTTTATTATCAGTACCTCTATAAGTGTAAAGAAAATAAAGCTCTGATTTTTCTAGTTTCTTCTTTCTTATAGTTACATCATGGCCGACTTCTTGCTCTATATGACTTTCTATTTCATCATATTTAATATATTGTGAGCTATTAAACATATATATAATCAAAGTTCCTATAACACCTAAAATTATAATACTATATATTCTATATTTAATCTTCATAGATATTTACCCCCAAACTAACCCAAAATAAAATAGAAAATTTTTAAAGGAAATATTTCAAGATTGACACTATTATTTTTTTTAATGGCTGGAATGTATTGTTATAGTCTGATTTATTATTTTTTATTATCTCTTAATACAATATACTTTTATTGAATATTAGTGATTTTATTATTTACAATAATAACTTTTGTGTTTTTTTATATAGTATAAAAGCATAGTGTATTCTAAAAACATAAGAACTCCGCAGAATAAAATAGGGAATATAAATTCATTTGACATAATATAGGCAATTTCTAATATTACTGATAATTGCATAATTAAATACAAAGTTAAACTTAGATAATAAGAATATTTTCTTTTTTTTAAAGATCCTATACCTGCAATTATAAATATTAAACCAATAAGTAACCATATACTATATACTAAATAAGGATTATTAGAACTTCTAACTACTGATATATTGTAACGATTCTGGTTCATAATGTTTGTAAGACTATTGAATATCAATAAAATTCCATGTAATATAGTTATATACGAAATAGCTTTTATAAGAATACCCCCTTATAATTAACCGTAGTGTTAAAAGGTTTAGAGCAAATTTGACACCCAAACATTGA